>NZ_JBEZGJ010000169.1:0-15974 GCF_040649965.1 Micromonospora sp. NPDC048843 | reverse complement strand
ATCCGACCTACAGCGGCATCATGTTCCAGACCAACTACGTCGGCGGGCAGCCGCAGAACCCGATCACCGACACGGTCTTCACGAACGTCTCGATCCCGCGCGCTCAGCCATCGCGCGCAGGCCGGAGCCGTCGCGCACCGTCGCGAGGTCGAAGCCCACCCCGTCGTCGGCGACGGTGGCCCGCAGCTCGTGCGGGGTGATGTCGATGACCGCATGGATCACCCGAGCACCGGCGTGGGCCACCGCGTTGCGCAACGCTTCGCGGACGACCAGGAACACCTCGTCGAGCACCTCGGGCGGTACCCACGACTCGTCGCCGTTGATCTCGGTGTGCAGACGTGTCTCGCCCGTCTCGACAGTCGACAGGAAGTTGGCCAGCGCCTCGTCGAGTGATCCGAGGGGCTGAGAAAGCCGAAGGTCGGCGATGAGCACGCGCAGATAGCCGACCGCGTCGTGGAGCGACTCCCGGGCGATGACCACTCGGCGGTCCACGTCGTCGTGGCGTCGTTCCTGGGCGAGCTCGTGGGCCTCCAGGTTGCGGTACGCCGCGCTGAGGCTGTGGCCCAGCCGGTCGTGCAGCTCGCGCGCGATCAACGAACGCTCGGCGATCTGCGCCTGGTGGACCTCGTTCATCAGGCCGGCGGCATAGCGCGAACTCGCGTCGACCAGCCGGGTCAGTGTCGTACGGGTGAGTGCGTCGGCGACCAGCGCCAGGGCCGCACCCTGGTCGGGCTGGCCAGCCAACTGCTTCAGCGCATCGGCCAACACGATGTCGACCAGGGCGACGGCCGCGCGAAAGCACTCGCGTGGGTGAAGCTCGACGTCCTCAGAGGACACGGCCGGCGGCGGTGTCGACAGCGGGTCGGTCGTCTCACGACGGATCTCGGCCATCGTCTCCCGCAGCAGGACGTCGGCCTGCGCCGTGTAGCTGTCGATCAGGCCAGCGGCCCCTTCGAAGTCGTCACTCGCAGCGGCAAGACGCTGACGGTAGGCGGCAAGAATCGGTTGATGCCTGCGATCGAGAACCTCGGCAGCGGTCCTCCGCAGCGCATCGTTTCCAACAACCATTGCGGATCCCCCGGTGTGTGCCCTATTGCTCCCCAGGTGCGGGCACGAACGGCTCTCCCCAGCGCCGGCTGCCCGCCGTGTCGCCGACTCCCCCCGTCGTGGGCGACAAAAGCACTCAGATCGGATCGGCCTTCTACGAGTTGTCACGGCCGACTACTCGCACGAGTCTACGGTCTCATCGCGCGTCGTTGGAAGCATCGAAGCTTAGCTTTTGGTAGTCACACCAAAACTTAAGGTGAAATCCATATTTGGCCGCGACCAGTTTTCGACGGCGCGTCGAGGGGCCTCCCTGACAGTTCACCCGAGACCTCGACCACCAGGAGTGGAGCGACCAATGGTGAGCAGACGCAACGTCATGAAGGCCGGTGCCACCGCGGGAGCAGCCGCGCTGGTCACGGCCACCGCGGCGGCAGCGGCGCGCGGTTCCACCCCGTCCGCGACACCGGCCCACGGCACCCACACCGGCCACGGGAAGACGGCACACGTCGCGGCCGTCACCGCCCCGTTCGCTGTCCGGATGCCGATACCGCCCGTGCAGCAGCCGATCGCCTCGGTAGCCAACACCGACTTCTACGTCGTTTCCACTCGTAAGGCTCAAGCGGAGATCCTGCCCGGGACGCGTACCGAAGTGCTGACCTACGACGGCCTCTTTCCCGGCCCGACGTTCCGGGTCAAGACGGGCCGGCTCGCGGTCATCGCCCACAGCAACCACCTCGACATGCCGACCGCGGTGCACGTGCACGGAGGCCACACGCCGTCGAGCAGCGACGGGTTCCCGACCGACGTGCTGGACCCGGGGAAGAGCCGGATCTACAGCTATCCCAACAAGCAGCGGGCGGCCACGCTCTGGTACCACGACCATGCCCATCACATGGAGGCCGAGCACGTGTTCCGCGGGCTCGCCGGCTTCTTCCTGATCGACGACCCAGCCCAGGCCGAACTGCGGTTGCCCACCGGCAACCACGACATCCCGATCATGTTGCGCGACGCGCGGTTCGCCGACGACGCGAGCCTGATCTTCGAACACGACGACTTCCAGTTCCGCAACACGATCCTCGTCAACGGCAAGCCGCAGCCCTACTTCCCGGTGGCCGCCCGCAAGTACCGGCTGCGCTTCGTCAACGCGTCCAACCTCCGCACGTTCACCCTGCGGCTCGGCAACGACGCCGAGGTCGCCCAGATCGCGAGTGACGGCGGGCTGCTCGCCGGGCCGACGCCGATCCGCTCGTGGAGCCTGACGCCCGGCGAGCGGGTCGAGATCGTCGTCGACTTCGGCGCGATCCCGGTCGGCAGCCAGGTCTTCCTCGACGACGCGGTGGCCGGGCCGGTGCTGCGCTTCGACGTCAACCGGGCCGCCGCCGACACCAGCCGGTTGCCCGACCGGCTGAGCACCATCCCCGCGCTGCCGGCGGCCACGAAGGAGCGGGCGTTCACGCTCAACTTCAACCCGTCGACCGGCCAGTTCCTCATCAACGGGCAACAGTTCGATGCCGAACGGGTTGATACCGAGATCAAACGCAACACGACAGAGGTGTGGACGGTGACGAACGGCGACACGCTCTTCGGCATCCCGCACAACTTCCACCCCCACCTGGTCCAGTTCCGGGTGCTGGATCGCAACGGTCAGCCGCCCGCACCGGGCGAGGCCGGGGTGAAGGACACCATCTCGGTGGGGCCGGGCGAGACGGTCCGACTCCAGGCGACATTCGGGCCGTATCTTGGCCGATATGTCTACCATTGCCACATGATCGACCATTCCGCGAGTGGGATGATGGCACAGATGAAGATCGTTCCCTGACCCCTGAGAAAGGTTTCTTGTGCCCTCGGCAGAGAAGACTGTGCAGATCGGACGGACCCCTGAGGTCGTCTTCGCATTTCTCGCCCGCGGCGAGAACGACGCGCGCTGGCGTCCCAACGTGCTCGACGTCGCGCGCGTCTCCGGCGAGGGGGTCGGCGCTCGCTACAAGCAGGGACTCAAGGGCCCCGGTGGGAGCCGCATCCCGGCCGACTACGAGGTGACCGGGTTCGAGCCGGGTCGCCGTCTGGCATTCCAGGCAACCGGCAGCGTGGTACGCACCCAGGGCGAATACACGCTCACCCCGGCCGACGGCGGGGGGACCCGGCTCACCCTGAAGCTGGCGTGGCAGCCGAGCGGGCTGTCGCGCTTCCTCGGCCCGGTCGTCGGCAAGACGTTCGAGGAGGAGATCGCCGCCCTCGACACCCTTCGCGACCTGCTCGAGGGCGAAAGCTAGTCGCGCGGGGCACGCACGGCGCAATGAGGATCGAGGCCTTGACCAGCTCACCGCTGGTCAAGGCCTCGTGCGAACCACCCGTGGTTGACGATCGGCCTAGTCGCCCGTCAGGTCCCGACCGATGCTGAGGCTTGCCACGACGAAGGCCACGCCGGCCCACAGGGAGGCGATCAGGAGGCCACGTGTGTCGCCGGCGCCGGCACTGATGAGCGACGTGAACGGCAGTGGCAGCTGCAACCTGCCGATCAGACCCTCGACGAAGACGAACCAGCCCGCACTACCGAGCAGGAGCCATGTCGACCGCCGAACGATGGACGCGCAGGAGGCAGCGAGGATCGCCACGATCGGCACCACCGTCAGCAGGTCCTTGTACGGCCCTGACTCACCAACACATGCCACAACCGCCGCTGATCACACCAGCCGTCGGACGTGTCAGCCCGAGCAGCATCCGGAGGGTCGTCGTCTTCCCAGACCCGTTGAGCCCGAGGAAGCCGGTGACCCGACCGGGCCGCGCTTCGAAACTGACCCCGTTCACCGCCTGTACGCGGCCATAGGATTTCGTCAATCCATTCGCTTGTATCATCGCAGGCAACGACCTTCGTGAGCGGTCAATGGGTCCGTCGGCTGAACGCCCAGGCCAGCTGCCCGATGCCTCCCCGCAGCCGTTGGCGGCGCTCTTTTCCTGCAACGCCGCAACTGCCTGCCGGTGCGACGATCCATCATCTCTTCTACACGAAGCAGCACTTCGGTATCCATGACGATCTCACGAGGCCGCTCGACACCCGCGTCACCCATGGGCCCGGAGCCAGGCGGCTCCGGGCCCGCCTCCTGTCGAACTCAGGGGCTGGTGCAGGTGACGTTGCTGGGTGCCGTGGCACCGTTGCCAGTGGCGGTGAACCCGAAGGTGGTGGAGGCGCTCGGGCCAACAGTGCCGTTGTAGGCGGCGTTCTTGACGGTGACGCTGCCGGTGGTGCCCGTGTTGGTGCCGCTCCAGAGACTGCTGATGGCCTGACCACTGGCCAGGGTCAGGCCCACCGTCCAGCCGTTCAGGGGCGCTGTGGAGTTGTTGGCCACTGTCACCTCAGCCTGGAAGCCGCCGGGCCAGGTGTTGAGCGTCCGGTAGGTGGCAGTGCAGGTGCCGGGCTCCCCGGTCGGCGGCGGGGTCGTCGGCGGCGGATCGGTGGGCGGCGGATCGGTAGGCGGTGGGGTCGTCGGCGGTGTGGTCGACTCGAACTGGCTGAAGAACCTCCAGATCTCCCCCGACGTCCAGGTCCGCGAGTCGTTGGGGCTGCCCGACCCGTCCACCGGGCTGGGCGTGTGGTCACCGTCGAACGCCGCCCACTGCACCGGGTAGCCGGCCCGGCAACCCGCGTACGTCGTGGTGATGTGGGTGAGGCTGCCCCGGCTCGGCTCGCGCGGACTCTGCGCGGTGCAGCCGTTGTTGCGCACGAACGTGTCGCGCAGCTGCCGACCCTGGGAGATGTTCAGCACGCTGTCGTAGATGCCGTGGATGCCGAAGTAGGCGACCGGCTGCGTGCCCCCGTTGCATCCGCTGAGGTTCGCGCCGGAGATGACGGTGACCGCGCGGATGATCGTGGGCCGGGCACAGGCCACGGCGTAACTCATCGCCCCGCCGTAGCTCCAACCCAGGGCGAAGCGCTGGGTGGTGTCCACGCAGAGGTCGTTCTCGATCTGCCGGGAGATGTCGTCGAAGAGGGTCAGGTCCCGACCGTTGGTGTTGGCCCAGCCGGCGTTGAGACCCTGTGGAGCAACGAAGATCGTGCTGTTGTTCGACAGCGGCTGGAGCCCGTAGTAACCGGCCGAGGTGACGTTGTTGGCCGAGCCGTTCAACCAGTGGAAGCCGAAAATCAGCCGGTACTGGCGGTTCCGGTCGTACCCGTCCGGGATCCGCAGGTTGTACGTGCGGCTCTGGCCGCTGCTCTGAATCGTGCGCGTCCCGGTGGCGAGCGTGGGGGCCTTGCCGCAGCCGGCGGTCGCCGCGAGGGTGCCGTTGGTGGCGGCCACCGCGCTCGCACCGAAACCGCCGCTCAACGCGCCGCCGGTGGTGGCCGCGAGGAGAAGCGCCGCGGCCGCGATGGATGGGAG
Source organism: Micromonospora sp. NPDC048843 (assembly GCF_040649965.1). Lineage (NCBI taxonomy): Bacteria > Bacillati > Actinomycetota > Actinomycetes > Micromonosporales > Micromonosporaceae > Micromonospora > Micromonospora sp. NPDC048843. The sequence goes on along the minus strand of NZ_JBEZGJ010000169.1, from coordinate 10,548 downwards.
GAAGAACCTACGTCTGAGCATTGCTGGGGCTCCTTGCCGTTCGACGACCAACAATGGTCGCCAGGCATCGACGGGGGCCCGGACTGGTCACCGACCGGAAAGGCGGAAGGGGCGGGGCCCCTCGGCGCGTCTTCGCCGGCTGGCTCGGGTGACCGGGAGCGTGCCCTTCACTCCCGGGTAAAAGATAGCATGTTATCGATAACACACCGAGCCGATCGAGCCTCCCGCGCTCACGTCCCGAGCGGCCGGGCCGCCCACTCGGCGGCCACTTCGTGCAGGTCACCTGTGCGGAAATGCGGGGGCTCGTGCAGCAGGAAGTCACGGTGGCTGATGTTCCAGGCGTACGCCCCGGCCATGGCGAAGGCCAGCACGTCACCCACGCCGATCGGCCCCGCGGTGGCCGACCGGGACAGCACGTCCTTCGGGGTGCAGAGTTGCCCGACCACTGTGACCGGCCCGCCGTCGGTGCGGGGGCCGCCGGCACCCTGTCGCGGGTGCACCGTGAACGGCTGCGCGTGCCCCTTCGCCGCCGGAGTCCGCAGGTGGTGCGTCCCGCCGGCCACCACCACGAACCACTCGCCGTAGGAGCGCTTCACGTCGACGACCTCGGTGAGGTACGCCCCGCAGTGGGCGGTGACCGACCGGCCCGGCTCGATGCGCAGCCGCACGCCCGGGTGCCTGTCGAGGACCTCCGTCAGGGCCTGGCCGTAGCCCTCCCAGTCGAACCGCGCGCCCGGGTCGGTGTAGTCGACTGTCATGCCGCCGCCGACGTCGACCTCGGCCGCGTCGACCTCGGCCACCGCCCAGCCGACCACGGCCGCGGCGACAGTCGCGGCGAGCGGTGCGTCCAGTCCGCTGGCCAGGTGGGCGTGGATTCCGCGTACGTCGATGCCGGCCGGCGGGCGATGGGCGCACGCGATCGCGTCGGCCGGGTCCATGCCGAACGGGCTCGGTCCACCGCCCATGACCAGGCTCGCGCCCGGCGCGTCGACCGGTAGGTTCACCCGCAGCAGCACCTGGGCCGACTGGCCCGCCTCGGCGGCCAGCGCGCCGAGTCGCGCCAGCTCGCTGGGTGACTCGACGTGGATGCGGTGCACCCCGGCGGCGAGAGCGGCGGCGAGGTCCGCGTCGGTCTTGCCCGGCCCGGCGTACGCGGCCGGCGCCCGTCCCGGCAGCACCTCGGCCAGCCTGCGCAGCTCGCCCCGGCTGGCGGCCTCGAACCCGTCGACGATCGGGGCGAGGGTTCGCAGCACACCGGGATCCGGGTTGGCCTTGACCGCGTAGAGCAGCTCGACCGGCTGGGGCAGCGCCGCCCGGATGGCTCGGGCCTGCCTGGTCAGGGCGTCTAGGTCGTGGACGTAGACCGGTCTGGTCATCGTGGCCCACCCATCGGGTTCGGCACCGGCACGAACGGTGCGGCCCGGTCGGCGTCACGCCGCCACCGGACCAGCAGGTTCGCCTTGGCCAGCAGCGGCTCCCCGGTCAGCAGCGCGCGCAGCTCCGCTGGCTCACCGAGGTCGGCGGCCACCGCCTCGACGACGGCGCGCAGCTCCTGCCACAGCCGCCGTTCGATGCCCGGCCGCGCGTCGGCGAGGGCCCCGCTGATTCCACCGAGGTGGTTGACGAACAGGCAGTAGACGATCCGGCGGTACGCGGCCCGGGGACCGTAGCGGGCCTGCCCCGGGACGCCGTCCGGCCAGGTGCCCCACCGGTCGGCGTCCAGCTTCACGCCCTCCAGGTCGCGCAGCAGCATGCGTACCGGACGGCGATCCCGGTCGAGCACGACGACGACGTTCTGGAGGTGCGCCTCGTGCACGACGCCGTGGCTGAGCCAGCTGCTCAGCACCGCCGGCACCAGCAGGCCGACGTACGCGCGCCACCAGGCCACCGGATCCGGTGTCACCAGCGGCGTTGCGGCCAGCGCCGCCGCCAGCACCGGGGTGTCGCCCGGACGCAGGTGCGGGCGCAGACCGTTGCGCAGGATCGTTCCGTACGCCTCGTCCGGGCCGGGAACGTCGACAGTGCGGTAGGCGGGCTCGGCGAGCAGCCCCACCCCGTCCGGCAGCGGCACCCGGGCCAGCAGGTCGGTCAGCGCCACCGCGCCGGTGAGTTCGTAGCGGGCGTTCTTGCGCAGGCAGTTGGTGATGCGCACGTGCAGACTGGTCTTCACGAACAGGTCGGCCTCGGGGGCGTAGAGGGTACGGACGCTCGCCGTGGGTCGTACCGGCACGCCGGCCGCCCCCAGGTCGCGCAGCCGTGGGTGGGTGGGTGGGATCAGCGACAGCTGCCAGGGGTGCACCGGTAGGACGTGGTGCCCGCGCGGGGGCCGAGGCGGGTCGAGCGCGGCCACCAGCGGATCGAACGGCCCGGCGTCGGCGGTCAGATCGTCCGGTACGGCAAGCCAGTGCAGCCGGAACGCCGTGCGCAGCTCCGGCGCGTACGCCCGCCAACTATCCGGGTCACCGCTGCGCCACTTCGGGGTGGGATGGTGCGGGTGGCCGAAGACCAGCGACTGCTCGGAGTCGACGTACGCGTCGATGGCGGGCTCACCCGTGGGGGTCGGATCCTGGGCGGGTCGGTCCGCCAGCAGTCGGGCCACTGTGTCCCGGCTGGCCCGGACCTGCTCGGCGAACTCGTCGTTCACCAGGCCGGTACGTGTGGTGAGCTCCGCCGCGACCAGGGCGGCCAACCCGTCCGCGTCCAGGTCTTCCCACCGCCCGCCGCCGGTGGTGCGTTGGACCGGGCCGGTGTAGCGGTGCGCGCCGAGCGGCGAGGTTCGCGCGACCTCGCAGCGCACTGTGACGTCGAGGTGCCGCAGTAGCAGCCGGACGGCACCGTCGACAACGGTCGGGGTGCCGTCCGGCGGGGCCAGCTCGCGCAACAGGCAGCCGAAGACGGCGTGGGCGGCGGCCAGGTCGGCGCGCTGACCGGTGTCGCTGGCCGGCCGGGAGCGCAACTGGGCGCTCGTCATCGTGTCTCCCGGAGGTAGTTCGGGCCGGTACGCAGGTAGTACTTGTTGATGTCGGCGCAGCCGAGCCGCTGTTTGGGCAGCAGGGTGCCGGCGGTGAGCATCGCCTTGATGGGCAGTTGGGTGGCGTGCAGGACCCGCTCGGTGAAGGTCCGCACCGCCGGTCCGTCGCCCCACCGGTCGCGGGCGGCGGCGAGCCGGGGCACCAGCGCCTCGGCGGGTGTCGGCACGGGCAGCCCTCGGGCGGCCAGGGCGACAAGGGGCGCGGCGGCGGCCAGGTGCAGGGTGATGGTGATGAACACGTCGGTCAACTCGTGCGGGTCGCGCGCCCACATCCGGTCGTCGTGCAGGGCGAGCCCGTTCGTGCCGTCGTGTCGCCTGTCGAGCCGGGCGCCGTCGTTGTCCTTGTAGAGCAGGCCGACAGAGCCGTCCGGGTGCACCAGCAGGTGGATGTTCTGCGGGTGCGCCTCCAGTGCGATCCCGTGGCGTAGCCAGAGGAAGACGTGCCAGTCGAGCAGCAGGTCCAGATAGGACTCCAGCAGTGCGACGGGCTGCTGTGGGCTGATCCGTTCGAGGACCGTGCCCGCCACCGGGTCGGCGGCGGCGAGGGCCGCTACCGGCACCACCTGGACGCCGGCCAGGTCGCGCGGAAATCGGCGCAGCAGGAAACCGCGCCGCTCGTCGCCGTCGACATGTGCCCAGGTGCTCTCGTCGGCGTGCCGGATCCGACCGGCGAAGCTGGGTTCGGCGGTGGCGATCCGGTCGAGCAGTGCGGCGACGGCCGCGCCGTCGGCGAGCGAGCCCGGTTGCAGCGTGCGTCGGTTGCGCGCGCCGAGACTCGCGGTCGGCAGCGGCAGTTTGAGGTGCAGGTACGGGTCGTGGTCGAGCGCCACCGTCCGCATGGAGAGGGTGGGTCGCACCGGAGTCACCGGCAGGTCGACCGCCGGGAGCGCGTCGCGGGCCACTGTGATCGGATGTGCCGGCAGAAGCAGCTGATCCGGTAGCGGTGCCCGCGGCCACCACGACGGCAGCTCGCCGGCCAGTCGGACGTCCTGGGCCGGAACGGCGTACCAGCGCAGCGCGAACCGTGGGGCGTGCTCCGGGGCGTACCGGAGCAGTTCGTCGTCGCGAAGACCGTGCCGGCACCTGTCGGTGGGGTAGACGGGGTGGCCGTGGTGGGCGGCGAGCACGTCGTCCAGGAGCGCCGCCGGCAGGCCGGTCGGGGTGAGCGCGCGTTCGGCGGCCACCTCGGTGAGCACCCGCGCCCGGCTGTGGACGGCGAGCCGTCGGGCCCGCAGGTCGGCCCGGCACTCGACGCCGAAGTCCCGCCAGCCGGCCTCGGCCTCGGCGTTGTCGCGCGGGGCGAGCAACGTCAACAGTCCGTTCAGCGTCTCCGTACGCTGCGTTCCGCCCGCGCGGGTCACCAGCAGCACCATCGGCGCTGCGCTGCGCAGGGCCTGCTGGAACCCGTCCGCCCGGACCGGTATGCGCAGCAGGCCGGCGGGGTGGGGCACCTGCCACCAGTCGGGCCCGTCCGGTCGGCCGGCGCTGCGCAGACCGAGGTGATCCTCGCGCAGCAGGGCATCGAGCACCCGGGCGAAGACCTCCCGCTCACAGTCGTCGCTCACTCGACGATGGTCCACTGGAGATCGTTGCGGAGGGCGGCCAGCGACTGCCGGACGGTGCCCTCGTCGGGGCCGATTCCGTGCAACACGGCGAGGTAGTCGCGGTTCGTGCCGGTGTACTCGGCGGTGCGGCCCACCTCGCGCAGCGGACGGCAGCCCAGCCGCAGGTCGCCGTGGACGGTGTCGAGTGGGCCCGGTGCGGCGACGAGACGACCGGAGCGATCCGCGCAGACGTACTCGACCTGCGCGTAGCGGTCGACGGTGTCGGGCAGGCCGAGGGCGGCCAGCGGCTCGCCGAGGTGCAACCGGATGACGTACTCGAACAACGGCACACCGAGCAGTTCGGCGAGGATCAGGTCCATCCGGTCGCCGATGAGGCGGTAGTTCACCTCGATCAGCCGGACCCGGCCGTCGGAGACGACGTACTCGGTGTGGCAGGCCCCGAGGCCGACCCCGAGCGCGTCGAGCCGTGCCCGCAGTTGGGTGCGCGCCTGCTCCGCCGGGGGCGACCAGGCGAGGCTCTCCTCGGTGAAGGTCGGCGGCGGACCGAGCCCGGTGCGCCATCCGCCGAGGGAGGCCAGCTCGGTGCCGTCGCCGAGGGTCTCGAAGGTCCGCAGCTCGCCGGCGAGGTACTCCTCGACCACCAGTGCCACGTCCGGCCGCCGACCACGGATCTCGGCGACCCGGGCGACCAGCTCGGTGTGGTCGGCCACCAGGTACGCGTCCTCACTGGCCACCCCCTCGCGGGGTTTGACCACCGCCGGGAACATCCCGGGCGGCACGTCCGGCGTGGCACCGGGGTCGACGGTGACGGTGCGTACCAGATCGAGGCCCGCAGCGGCGATCGCCCGGCGGGCCGCGGCCTTGTCCTTGCAGAGACGGGCGGCGTCCGGGTCCTTGCCGGGCAGGCCGAGCTTTCGGGCGGCGATCGCGGTGGCCTCCTGGAGATGGTCGCTATTGGACAGTAGCGCCACCGCTCGGGCGGGTGCCGCCGCCGCGGCCACTGCGGCCGGGTCGCGGACCGCGCAGCGCGCCACAGGCACGTCCGCCGGCCATTCCGCCGGCCGGTCGGTCAGCACGGTGGCCGACAGCCCGAGCGACGCCGCCGCCGGGAGGAACCCGTCCAGGACAGCGTCGGTGGGATTGAGCGCGGTCAGGTAGAGCCGCATACCGCCTCCGTCGACTACCACGATGTGACTATTAGGGTAGCCTACCCTTATAAGGCGGTTTTGGTGCGATCTGCCCGGTGTAGCAACAGGGCGGCCACCAGGCCACCGATCAACACCGCAGCCGCACCCACCAACTGCCCCGTCTCCAGCGCCGAGGCGAAGGCGACGGTCACGGCCTCCCGTTCGGCTCCTTCACTGGCGGCGGCGAGAGCCGCGGGAAACGACCCGGCGCCGGCCAGGGCCGCCGGCAGCAGCGCCGCGAACCGGGCGTTCAGCACGGCGCCCAGCACCGCGATGCCGAGGCTGCTGCCGACCTCGGTCATGGTGCCGTCGACACCCGCGCCCGCGCCGGCCTTCGCCGCCGGGATCGCGCTCATCACCGCCTCGACGATGGCCGGATTGGCGAGCGCGCAACCGACACCCATGACGAGCAGCCCGACAAGCAGCACCGCGTACCCGTCCGACGGGAAGAGGGTGACCAGCGCGAGACCGGCCGCGAGCAGCGTCATGCCAACGGCGATGGCGACCGCCAGGCCGAGCCGACGGATCACGCTCGCGACGACGCCGCTGACGTTGAGCAGCACGATGGACAGCGCGAAGGGCGCCATCCGCAGACCGGCCTCCCAGGCGGGATAACCCCTGACGAACTGGAGGTGCTGGGTGAGCAGGAACAGCGCGCCGGTGGCGCCGAACGTGATCAGCACGACGCCGCTGATCGCACCGACGAAGCGCCGGTCCCGGAAGAAGCGCATGTCCAGCATCGGGTGCGCGATCCGTCGCTCCCACCGCACGAAGATCCCGAGCAGGAGTACGCCGACGACCCCCGCGCCGAGCACAGCGGGCGACGCCCACCCGTGCTCCGGCCCGGAGATGATCGCCCAGACGACAGCGGTCAGGCCGGCGGTGGAGAGCACCGCGCCGAGCACGTCGAGTCGGCCGCCGGCCGGCCCGCGGGACTCGGGGACCAGCGCGCGACCGACAAGCAGGCAGACCAGCACGATCGGCACGTTCATCAGGAAGATCGCGCCCCACGGCAGATGCGCGAGGATCGTGCCGCCGATCGGCGGCCCGATGGCGAACCCCAACGCGCTGGTGGCGGCCCAGATGCCGATCGCCCGGGACCGCTCGGCGGCGTCGAAGACCTGCATCGCCACCGCTAGCGTCGCGGTGACCAGCAACGCGCCACCGACGCCCATCCCGGCCCGCGCGGCGATCAGCTGCCCACTGGTGCTGGCCAGACCGGCGGCCAGCGAGCCGACCCCGAACAGGACCAGCCCGGCGAGCAGCATCCGACGACGGCCGTACCGGTCGGCGGCGCTACCGGCGGTGAGCAGCAACCCGGACAGCACCAACGCGTACGCGTTGATCATCCACTGCACCTCGGCGGTGCTGGCACCCAGCTCGGTGGTGAGCACCGGCACCGCCACGGTCAGCACCGTGTTGTCCAACACCACTACCAGTTGCGCGACGCACAGCACGGCCAGGATGAGCCATCGCTGCGGCAGTCGTGCCGGTGTCGCGGTGTCGGTGGCCGGCTGAACTGTGGTCACGCCACCGCCTTGACGCCATCCACTGCGGGCTGCTCGGTGGGTTGCTCGGCCGTCGGGCCGACGGCGGGGCCAGGCCGGTGCGGGAATCGCCGCTGGTGAGAGAGGCCGAGGGCGACCCCGGCGGCCACCAGCACGATGGCCGCTACCGCTACCGCCGGATAGCCGACCCGGTCGGCCGCCGCGAGACCGATGGACGCGGCCACGAACGAGCAGACCAGGCCGAACGACGACAGCACAGTGAAGTCGGTGCCGCCGGTGTCGGGCCGGGAGTAGTCCATGTTGACGGTGTAGAGCACGACGTTGGCGATGGTGTAGGCCACCATGAAGCAGCAGAGCGCGGCGACCGTCCCGCCCAGCGGAGCGTTGCCGTTCATCAGCGGCAGCAGCAGCAACGTCGACACGGTGAGCGCCACGCCGCCGACCACCAGCACGCCACTGCGCCCGAACCGCCCGATCCCGAGCCCCGCGACAAGGCCCGCCACGATGGCCGGGGCGCTGATCACCACGCCGGTGACGACGCCGATCCGACCCAACGACCACCCGGCGTCGACCAGGGCCGGGGTGACCAGGGCGTACGCCATGCCCGCACCGACGTAGACGAGCGGCACCACGCCGAAGGTCCACCACCGGCAGCCCGGCTGGCCGAACACCGACAGCAACGCCCGGTAGGCCGCGCCGACCCGTTCCACCCGATCGGTACGGGGAGGCTCCCGGAACCGCCACACCACCAGCAGGCCGACCGCCGTCATCGCGGCCAGCAGGCCGATGGCCGGCACCCAGCCGAACTGGTCGTAGACCAAGACGCAGGCTCCGCCGCCGAGCAGGTTGCCGAGGTAGCTCGCGGCGACCTGGATGCCGTTGCCGGTGCCCCGGGCCGAGTCGGCCAGCATCCGGACCGCGACGGCGTCCACGGCGATGTCCTGGGTGGCCGAGAAGAACACGTACGCGGCGCAGATCGCGATGATCGGGCCGAGCGCGTCGGCCGGGCTGGCGAACGGCAGCAGCGCCAGCAGGGCGAGCACCAGGGCGGTCTGGAGCACGAGCAGCCAGGAGCGGTAGTGGCCGCGGTGCCGTGATCCGTACCGGTCGAGGATCGGCGCCCAGAGGAACTTGATGGGCCAGATCAGGCCGACGATCTGCAACATCGCCAGCGTGTCCAGCGACGTGCCGCCGTCGCGCAGGATGGCGGTGAGTCCGACGGTGATGAAGCCGACGCCGAGGTACTGGGTGACGTACAGCGCGGTCAGGGTGCCGAGACGGCCCTTCATGCCGCTTTCCAGTAGCCGAGGGAGGTCAACCGGTCCTTGTCGACGCCCAGCGTCTTGCGCAGGTGTCGGGTGATGCCCCGGGTGGTGGCCGCCTCGCAGGCCACCCAGTAGTGGCCCGCGCCGCTGGTCGGCAGTGCCGCGCAGACCGTGTCGACGAGATGCTGACCCGCGTCACGCCGCGGCACCCAGGTGACGTCGTGGTGCGCCCGGGCCCGCAGCGCGAGCGCCTTCTCGCCCTCGTGGGCGTACTCCAGCCAGACCGTCGCCGGAATGTCGGCGCCGGCGTCGAGCAGGCTGTTCACCGCGGGCAGGGAGGCCGCGTCGCCGACGAGGTAGAGGTGCTCGGGCGCGGGGTCGGGCAGCTCGAAGGCGCTGCCCTGCACTGTCGCGCTGATGGTGTCGCCGACCTTGGCCGTGGTGGCCCACCGGGCCGCACAGCCGTCGTGGAGGGCGAATTCGAGTGTGAATCGGCCGGTGGCCGGGTCGGGGTCCACCAGCGTGTACGCGCGCTGGTGGACTCGGCCGTCGTTGTCGAACCACAGCCGGATCCACATCGTGGGGTGCACCCCGCACGTCTCCAGCAGGCCGCCCCCGTCCAGGAGGAGCCGCTGGTAGTGCCCGTCGATTGACTCGGTGCTCAGGACGGTCAACTGAAAGTCCCGCCCTCCCATGGCCTTGAGGACCAGGGCCTCCCAGTTCCGTTTCACGCACCCCTCCAGGTAAGGTCATCCTTGGTTAGGGGAGGTTAACCTAAGTAGCGCCCCGGACGGAACAGAGGACAGCGCCCGATGACGTACCAGGAGAAGATCGCCGGTCTCGGCGAGCTGTCGTTGGTGACCGTGGACCCGGACCGGGACGCCACACTCCTGCACGGTTGGGTGACCCTGCCCCGCAACTCCTTCTGGGGCATGGGTTCGCACACCCTCGAAGAGGTCCGCGAGATCTACGCCTTTGTGGACAGTCTGCCGACGCACCACGCGTACCTGATCACTGTCGACGGGGAGCCGGTCGGCCTCTTCCAGAGCTATCAGCCCGAGGCGGACCCGGTCGGCGAACGCTATGCCGTCCAGCCCGGCGACGTGGGGATGCACCTGCTGCTCAGCCCCGACCGACGCCTCGCCCGCAGCCTCACCAACGCTGTCGGTCCGGCCATCGCCCGCTTCCTGTTCCGCGACCCGGCCGCGCAGCGGATCGTGGTGGAGCCGGACGTCCGCAACCACCTCGCCCTACGCCGACTGGAGATCGAGGGCTTCACCTTCGATTCCGAGATCGACATGCCGGACAAGCGGGCCCAGCTCGCGTTCCTGACCCGCGCCCGGTTCGCCGAGAGGCACCCGACTCCGGCCTGACCACCAACTCGGCCGTCGGCCTGCGACCGTCAGCCGTTGGCGTTCCAGAAGCCGACGACTGTCGCTGTCCACCAGGCGAGCTGCGAGATCGTGGCGGCGGCGACACCGGGAAGCAGGGCGGACCAGGGTGGGCGGCCCTGCACGGCCACGAGTCGATCCCGGACCCGGCCGAGGAACAGCCCGTTGATGCCGACCACCAGCACCGCGAGCAACTTGACCCAGACCAGCCCGGACGACGTGTCCGGTCCGAGGGCGGCCCCACTGGCGAGCAGACCCACCAGACCCAGCCAGATGAGCAGGTGCGCGCCGCGGGCGGCGGTCAGTACGGTGCCGAGCGGTTCCCGGCGCAGCAACCAGCGCAGGCTGAACCAGTCCACGGTCAGCACCGCACCGAAGCCCACCACGAGGCAGGTCAGGTGGCAGAAGAGGGCGACCATCCGCGCACCCGGTGAGAGGGTGACGTGCGGCGCGACCAAGATCGCGATCAGCCACCCGAGACTGACCGTCAGAACCGCGGCGACGGTGGTGGCCCGGCCGGCGGCGCGACGGTGGCCGCCGCGCCAGCTCCGACATACCGGTCCAGGTCGGGTCGCTGGCCTGGCCGTGGCGGTACTCGTCG
>NZ_JBEZGJ010000168.1:3718-16129 GCF_040649965.1 Micromonospora sp. NPDC048843 | reverse complement strand
GAACTCAACGGACGACCACGCCAAACCCTCGACTGGCAGAATCCAGCCGAGGTACTCCACAAACACCTAGTCGCAACAGCCGCTTGAAACCGCCCGCGCCGGATGCCACTACATCCACGATGTTGCGCGATCTTGCGGGCGGAGGCCCAACGGAGAGCGAGGCCGCCGGCAAGCTCACCACCCTGCCCCACTGATACGCCTCACAACATCAGGGAAAGTGCTGCCTCCGGACGCCGCGAGGCAGCATTTTCCCTGATGTTGTGGAGATCTTGCGGGGCGCGGCAGCGTGAGAGCGCCCGCATGCGGGCGGAATGCGGGGTGCGGGCGGGGCACGCCGGGGTGCGGGCGGGGTGCGTCGGGGTGCGTCGGGCAGCTGCGACGCAGAGGCTGGCCGGGAGGGCACGAGTGGGGACGGCGGGGGTGACCTGAGGGGGGCACAAAAAGGCGGGGCCCCGGAGGCTTGCGCCACCGGGGCCCCGCCCCTTGCTGGTTGTGTTACTCGTCCACGCCCGCAGCGGCAGTGCCAGCGGCAGTGCCACCGAGATCGGCCGGGACGGCGTCCGGAACTTCGACCGGCTTGTCCGAGCCCCGGAAGACGAGCTTGGAATTGTCGATGTCGTCCGGGTCGCCCTCGCAGTCCACCACGACGATCTGACCTGGGGTCAGCTCGTTGAACAGGATCCGCTCGGAGAGGTTGTCCTCGATGTCGCGCTGGATCGTGCGACGAAGCGGACGGGCACCGAGCACCGGGTCGAAGCCCTTCGCGGCCAGGTACTTCTTGGCGTTGTCGGTCAGCTCCAGACCCATGTCCTTGTTCCGCAGCTGGCCCTCGATCCGCTGGATCATGATGTCCACGATCGAGAGGATCTCGGTCTGGCGCAGCTGGTGGAAGACGATGGTGTCGTCGATCCGGTTGAGGAACTCAGGCCGGAAGTGCTGCTTGAGCTCGTCGTTGACCTTCTGCTTCATCCGGTCGTAGTTGGACTCGGAGTCCTCCGACTGCTGGAAGCCCAGCGACACCGCCTTGGCGACGTCACGGGTGCCCAGGTTGGTGGTCAGGATGATGACCGTGTTCTTGAAGTCCACGATCCGACCCTGACCGTCGGTGAGCCGACCGTCTTCGAGGATCTGCAGGAGCGTGTTGAACACGTCCGGGTGGGCCTTCTCGATCTCGTCGAAGAGGACCACCGAGAACGGCCGACGCCGCACCTTCTCGGTCAGCTGCCCGCCCTCGTCGTAGCCGACGTAGCCGGGAGGGGCACCCACGAGCCGGGAGACCGTGTAACGGTCGTGGAACTCGGACATGTCCAGCTGGATGAGGGAGTCCTCGCTGCCGAAGAGGAACTCGGCGAGCGCCTTGGACAGCTCGGTCTTACCGACACCGGACGGGCCGGCGAAGATGAACGAGCCCGACGGGCGCTTCGGGTCCTTCAGGCCGGCCCGGGTACGCCGGATCGCCTTCGAGACCGCCTTGACCGCGTCCTCCTGGCCGATGACGCGCTTGTGCAGCTCGTCCTCCATGCGCAGCAGGCGCGAGGTCTCCTCCTCGGTCAGCTTGTAGACCGGGATGCCAGTCCAGTTGCCGAGCACCTCGGCGATCTGCTCGTCGTCAACCTCGCTGACGACGTCCAGGTCACCGGCCTTCCACTCCTTCTCCCGCTGAGCCTTCTGCCCGAGGAGCTGCTTCTCCTTGTCGCGCAACTGGGCGGCGCGCTCGAAGTCCTGCGCGTCGATCGCGGACTCCTTGTCGCGACGCACCTGGGCGATGCGCTCGTCGAAGTCACGCAGGTCTGGCGGCGCGGTCATCCGACGGATCCGCATCCGGGCACCGGCCTCGTCGATCAGGTCGATCGCCTTGTCCGGGAGGAAGCGGTCGGAGATGTACCGGTCGGCCAGGGTCGCGGCAGCCACGAGAGCGGCATCCGTGATCGAGACGCGGTGGTGGGCCTCGTAGCGGTCCCGCAGGCCCTTGAGGATCTCGATGGTGTGGGCCAGCGACGGCTCACCCACCTGGATCGGCTGGAAGCGGCGCTCGAGAGCGGCGTCCTTCTCCAGGTGCTTGCGGTACTCGTCGAGCGTGGTGGCACCGATGGTCTGCAGCTCACCACGGGCCAGCATCGGCTTGAGGATGCTGGCGGCGTCGATCGCGCCCTCGGCGGCACCCGCACCCACCAGGGTGTGGATCTCGTCGATGAACAGGATGATGTCGCCGCGGGTGCGGATCTCCTTGAGCACCTTCTTGAGGCGCTCCTCGAAGTCACCGCGGTAGCGGGAACCGGCGACGAGCGCGCCCAGGTCGAGCGTGTAGAGCTGCTTGTCCTTGAGGGTCTCGGGCACCTCGCCCTTGATGATCTTCTGGGACAGGCCCTCCACCACGGCGGTCTTGCCGACGCCGGGCTCACCGATCAGGACCGGGTTGTTCTTGGTACGGCGGGAGAGCACCTGCATGACCCGCTCGATTTCCTTCTCGCGCCCGATGACCGGGTCGAGCTTGCCCTCGCGGGCGGCCTGAGTCAGGTTGCGGCCGAACTGGTCCAGCACCAGGCTGGTCGACGGCGCGGCCTCACCCGGCGCGGCGCCCGCCGCGGCAGGCTCCTTGCCCTGGTAGCCGGAAAGCAGCTGGATCACCTGCTGGCGGACCCGGTTGAGGTCGGCGCCGAGCTTGACCAGCACCTGGGCGGCGACGCCCTCGCCCTCACGGATCAGCCCGAGCAGGATGTGCTCAGTGCCGATGTAGTTGTGGCCGAGCTGCAGCGCCTCGCGCAGCGACAGCTCCAGCACCTTCTTGGCCCGCGGCGTGAACGGGATGTGCCCGCTCGGCGCCTGCTGGCCCTGGCCGATGATCTCCTCGACCTGCTGGCGGACGCCCTCCAGGGAGATGCCGAGGCTCTCCAGGGCCTTTGCCGCGACGCCTTCACCTTCGTGGATCAGGCCCAGCAGGATGTGTTCCGTACCGATGTAGTTGTGGTTGAGCATCCGGGCCTCTTCTTGGGCCAGGACGACAACCCGTCGCGCTCGGTCGGTGAACCGCTCGAACATGCCCTCGTGCTCCTCACGTGCCGTGCGCCTTGATGGTCAAGATCTTGGCGGGGCCGGTGCACGAACGTCCAGGACGGGCGTCCGTGCCTCCTTACTCTATCGTCGCTGACCGACTCAGCTGAGGTCGTGTGTCTCTGCTCTGGGTCGGTTGCACGTCGTTTTGAACAACCGTCCGCGCTCAGGAGGTGTTCCGGTAGCCCTGTCGCTACGCGCAGAGCGAAATCCGACTGGCTCGACGGAAGCCCGATCCGGGGTCCGGAAGCGCTCCGGGAGGCCCTGGAGGGCGGACCGGCGGTCGCGACGAGTGCCGCGCCGGGCCCCTGGGGGACGTTTTCCACAGGCTGTGGATAGCTGTTCCACTGGTTGTGGACAACGTCGGTGGGCCCGGAATGCTTCCCGGCCCCGAACGGGCACGAGACACCACCCCGAACGGGCACGACGACCTCGCCCGGATACGGCGACGCCGGCCCGGAGAACTCCTCCGGCCCGGCGTCGGTGTCGCCTGCGGTGGCGGCTGGCCACCAATGTGCTGACGGATCAGCGCTTCGCGTGGAACTCGTCCACGATCTCCTGCGGGATACGACCCCGGTCCGAGATGTCCTTGCCGGCCTTCTTGGCCCACTCCCGGATCGCCTTGTTCTGTTCCCGATCGGCAGTCGCGCCACCCCGACCGCGGGCAGCCCGCCCACCGATCACGACACCGCCCCGGCCGACCTTGGTGCCGGCGCCCACGTACGACGCAAATGCATCGCGCAATTTCGCGGCGTTGGCGCTCGACAGGTCGATCTCGTACTGAACGCCGTCGAGGGCGAACTTGACGGTCTCGTCCGCGTCCCCGCCGTCCAGGTCATCGACCAGCTTGTGAATGATCTGCTTGGCCACGTCCCACATTCCTTTCGAGCAGGGTGCTCCTGCTAACGAGAGCACAATAACCCGCGCGCCGCTCGTCGCGTCAATAGGATCCGGTTACGGCTCGGCGTACACCGGGCCGGGACTACTCCTGGCGGACCAACGGGAAGAGGATCGTTTCCCGAATTCCGAGGCCGGTCAGGGCCATCAAGAGCCGGTCGATTCCCATTCCCATACCGCCGGACGGCGGCATTCCATACTCCATCGCCCGAAGAAAGTCCTCGTCGAGCCGCATCGCCTCGTCGTCGCCACGGGCGGCCAACTGGGCCTGGGCGACCAGTCGCTCGCGCTGCACGATCGGGTCGACCAGCTCGGAGTACCCGGTGCCCAGCTCGAAGCCGAGCACGTACAGGTCCCACTTCTCGGCCAGCCCCGGCTCGCTGCGGTGCGCCCGGGTCAGCGGGCTGGTCTCCTCCGGGTAGTCCCGCACGAAGGTGGGCGCCTCCAGGCCGGGGACGACCAGTTCCTCGAACAGTTCCTCGGCCAGCTTGCCCGGGCCCCACTTCGGGTCCACGGCCAATCCCACCTTGTCCGCGTACTCCACCAGACGGGACCGTTCGGTACGGACCGTGACCTCCTCGCCCAGCGCTTCGGAAAGCACACCGAACAACGTCACGGACCGCCACTCGCCACCCAGGTCGAACTCGCGCCCGTCGGCATGGGTCACCACCGTCGAGCCGCTGACCGCGATCGCGGCCTGTTGCACGAGATTGCGGGTCAGCTCGCCGATCGTGTCGTAGTCGCCGTACGCCTGGTACGTCTCCAGCATCGCGAACTCCGGCGAGTGCGAAGAGTCGACACCCTCATTACGGAAGTTACGGTTGATCTCGAAGACGCGGTCGACGCCGCCGACCACAGCGCGCTTGAGAAACAGTTCCGGAGCGATTCGCAGATACAGATCGGTGTTCAACGCATTGCTGTGGGTCACGAACGGTCTGGCCGCCGCGCCGCCATGCAGCAGTTGCAACATCGGCGTTTCCACCTCGATGAAGCCCTGCCCGTGCAACGAATCGCGCAGACTGCGTACCGCTGCGGCCCGGGTGCGCACCATCTCCCGCGCCTGCGGCCGGACGATCAGGTCGACGTAACGCTGCCGGACGCGCGCCTCCTCGGAGAGGGGCTTGTGAGCCACTGGCAACGGTCGCAGCGCCTTGGCGGTCATCTCCCACTGCTGGGCCAGCACCGACAGTTCACCCCGACGGCTGGTGATCACCTCGCCGGTGACGCCGACGTGGTCGCCGAGGTCGACGAGGCGCTTCCACGCCTCCAGCCGCTCCGGCCCGACCCGGTCCAGGGAGAGCATCGCCTGCAACTCGGTGCCGTCGCCGTCGCGGAGGGTCGCGAAGCAGAGCTTGCCCGTGTTGCGTACGAAGATCACCCGGCCGGTGACCGCGACCTGGTCGCCGGTGGCGGTGTCGGTGGGCAGGTCGGCGTAGTTCGCCCGGACCTGCGCCAGGGTGGTGGTGCGGGGGAAGCCGACCGGGTAGGGCTCGACGCCCTCGGCGAGCATCCGGTCCCGCTTCTCCCGGCGGACCTTCATCTGCTCGGGAAGGTCGTCGGCGGGGTCCACTGGCACGGGGTTCTGCTCGGTCACGGCACGCTTCCTCGTCACGGAGATACAGGGGTCAGGCCCGAGCGTACTCAAGCGGTCCGGAGGCCGTTACGGGATAACCTGCCCGTCATGGTCGATCACACTCACGCACTGTCGTTCGGTGCCGCCGCGAACGATTACGACCGGTTTCGACCACGTTATCCCGAGGCTGCCGTCCGTTGGGCGCTCGACGGGCTGAGCGAAGCCCGGGTGGTCGACCTCGCCGCGGGCACCGGCATCCTGACCCGCGCTGTGCTGGCACTGGGTCACGAGGTCTTACCTGTCGAGCCCGATTCGGGGATGCGGGCGCAGCTCGCCGCCAGCACCCCGGGCACGACGGCCCTGGCGGGCAGCGCCGAGGCCATGCCGCTGCCCGACTCGGCGGCGGACGCGGTGCTGGTCGGGACGGCGTACCACTGGTTCGACAGGGAGCCCGCGCACGCCGAGATCGCCCGGGTGCTCCGCCCCGGCGGCACCTTCGCCCCCATCTGGAACATCCGGGACGGCAGCGTCGACTGGGTGGCCGAGCTGGGTCGCATCGCCCACTTCGGGGACAAGTCGACAAGCCAGCTCTTCGGCGAGCACCCCGACTTCGGCCCCGCCTTCGATGCCGTCGAGAAGCGCGAGTTCACGCACCGCACCACGCTCACACCGGACGAGTTGCTCGGCATGGTCCGCACCCGCTCGTACTGGCTCACCGCCTCCACCGACGATCAGCGGCGGGTCGAGCGGGAGCTGACCGAACTCCTGACCACCCACCCCGCCCTGGCTGGCCTGGACACCATCGAGCTGCCGTACCGGACGCTGGTGCTTCGCGCCCGGCGGCGCTGACGCCCGCACGGAGGCCGGCAGCGACGGCGGCCGGGTCACAGGTTGCGGTCGTAGACCATCCGCAGACCGATCAGCGTGATCATCGGTTCGTGGTGGGTGATGCTGCGACACTCGTTGATCACCAGGGAGGCGAGGCCGCCGGTGGCGATCACCGCCCGCACCTCGCCCAACTCCTCGGTCATCCGCTCGACGATCCGGTCCACCTGCCCGGCGAAGCCGAAGTACAGGCCGGCCTGGAGGCACTCCACGGTGTTCTTGCCGATCACCGAGCGGGGCTTGGTGGCCTCTACCTTGCGCAGCTGCGCGGCCCGGGCCGCCAGCGCGTCGAAGGAGATCTCGATGCCCGGGGCGAACGCGCCACCGAGGAACTCACCGCGGTCGCTGATCACGTCGAAGTTGGTGGTGGTGCCGAAGTCCACAACGATCGACGGGCCGCCGTAGAGGGTGTACGCGGCAAGGGTGTTCACCACCCGGTCGGCGCCGACCTCCTTCGGGTTGTCGATCGCCAACTGCACCCCGGTCCGCACGCCCGGCTCGACCACGACGCTCGGCAGGTCGGCGTAGTAACGACTGAGCATGGTGCGCAGCGACCGCAGCGCGGCCGGCACCGTGGAGCAGGCGGCCACACCGGTGATCTCGACGTTGTCCCCGGCGAGCAGACCCCGGAACATCAGGCCCAGCTCGTCCGCCGTCGAGCGGGCATCGGTCTTGATCCGCCAGGAGTGCACCAGCTTGTCGCCGTCGAAGGTCGCCAGCACGGTGTTGGTGTTTCCGATGTCGATGCAGAGCAGCACGCACGCAGCCTAGACAACTAGTCGGCGCGCAGGTCCAGCGCGATGTCCAGGATCGGCGACGAGTGCGTCAGCGCGCCCACCGAGAGGAAGTCCACCCCGGTGGCCGCGTACCGGCCGGCCACCTCCAGGGTCAGCCCGCCGGTCGCCTCCAACTCCGCCCGGTCACCCACCGCGGCCACCGCCTCGGCCAGCACCTCCGGTGTCATGTTGTCGCAGAGCAGGAAGTCCGCACCGGCCTCCACCGCCTCCACGGCCTCGTCGACAGTGGTGACCTCGACCTGCACCGGCACCTCCGGGAACGCCTCCCGGACCCGCCGGTAGGCCGCAGTGATGCCCCCGGCCGCCAGCTTGTGGTTGTCCTTGATCATGGCCACGTCGTAGAGGCCCATCCGCTTGTTGGTGCCACCGCCGGCCCGCACCGCGTACTTCTCCAGCGCCCGCAGGCCCGGCGTCGTCTTGCGGGTGTCCAGCACCATCGCCTTCGAGCCGGCCAGCGCGTCCGCCCAGGCGCGGGTGTGGGTGGCCACCCCGGACATCCGGCAGAGCAGGTTGAGTGCCGTCCGCTCGGCCGTCAGCAGCAGCCGGGTCGGGCCGGTCACCGTCGCCAGCACGTCGCCGCGGGCCACCCGCTCGCCGTCGCGGGCCAGCACCGACACCTCGACGGTACGACCGAAGCCAGTCACCTCGCCCACCAGCTCGAACACGGCGGCGGCCACCGCCATCCCGGCCACCACCCCGTCCGCGCGGGCCACCAGGTCGGCGGTGTCGGTCTGTTCCGCCGGAATGGTGGCCACGCTCGTGACGTCCAGGAAATCCGGGCCCAGATCCTCGACCAGCGCGCCCTCGATCACCTGCCGGACGTGCGCCGGATCCAATCCCGCCGCCCGCAACGCCGTCTCCGTCGACTCGATCATTGCCATCTCCGTTCGCGACTGCGGGGCTCGCAAGACCGGCTCACTCCTCGCGCTCACTGTGAATTTCCCTCCCACCGTTGCGTCACCCGGCCCTGCGCCCCGACCGCCCCGACCAGATGGCCCAGCCACCGTTCGTCGGCCGTCGGGAAGTCCTCCCGCCAGTGGCAGCCACGGGTCTCACCACGGGCGTACGCGGCGGCAACCAGCGTCGACGCCACGGTGAGCAGGTTCGTCGCCTCCCAGTCGGCGGTCCGCGGCCGGCCCCGGGCAACGCCCAGCTCGGTCAACGTCCCGGCCGTCCCGGCCAGCGTCGCCGCGGATCGGAGCACCCCGGCCCCCCGGGTCATCGCCCGTTGCAGGGTCGGCGTCACCTCCGCGGGCAGTACCCAGCCCGTCCCGCCGCGCCAGGCGCCGGTCTCCGCCGGCTGGGCCTGCTCCGGCAGGCCGGCAGCGATGTCCTCGGCGATCCGCCGGGAGAAGACCAGGCCCTCCAGCAGCGAGTTGCTGGCCAGCCGGTTCGCGCCGTGCACACCAGTGCAGGCGACCTCGCCGCAGGCGTACAGGCCGGGGATGGAGGTACGGCCGCGCAGATCGGTCCGGACCCCGCCGGAGGCGTAGTGGGCGGCCGGCGCGACCGGGATCAGATCGGTCGCCGGGTCCACGCCGATCGCCAGGCAGGACGCCACGATGGTGGGGAACCGACCGGCCAGGAAGTCGCCGCCCAGGTGCCGTGCGTCGAGGAAGACGTGATCCGCGCCGGTGGCCAGCAGCACCCGGTGGATGCCCTTGGCGACCACGTCCCGGGGTGCCAGCTCCGCCAACTCGTGCTGGCCCACCATGAACCTCTTGCCGTCCGCGTCCACCAGGTACGCGCCCTCGCCGCGCAACGCCTCCGAGACCAGCGGCTGCTGCGCGTGCCCCGCCCCGGGCACCCCCGCGCCGGACGGGGTGATCAGGGCGGTCGGGTGGAACTGGACGAACTCCACGTCGGTCACCGCCGCGCCGGCCCGCAGCGCCAGCGCCACCCCGTCCCCTGTGGAGACCGCCGGGTTGGTGGTGGCCGAGAAGATCTGCCCCATGCCTCCGGTGGCGAGCACCACGGCACGGGCCAGCAGCGCGCCGACGCCGTCCTCGCTGCCCTCACCCAACACGTGCAGGGTGATCCCGCAGGCCGGGCCCAGCCCATCCGGGCCGTCGCCGGGCGCCCGCAGGAGATCCAGCACGAGGGCGTGCTCGACCAGCCGGATCCACGGGTCGCGCTGCACCGCGGCGTGCAGGGCCCGCTGCACCTCCGCGCCGGTGGCGTCGCCGCCGGCGTGCACGATCCGGTCCGCCCGGTGCCCGCCCTCGCGGGTCAGCATCAGCGAGCCGTCCGGGTGCCGATCGAACTCGGCGCCAATCCGCATCAGCTCACGGAGCCGGGTCGGGCCCTCCTCGACCAGCACCCGGACCGCCGCCGGGTCGCACAGCCCGACCCCGGCGACCTCGGTGTCCCGGGCATGCGCCGCCGGGGTGTCGGCCGGGTCGAGCACTGCGGCGATGCCGCCCTGGGCCCACCGCGTCGAGCCGTCGTCGATGTTGACCTTGGTGACCACAGTGACGTGCAGGCCGGCCTCACGCAGGTGCAGCGCCGCGGTCAACCCGGCCACGCCGGAGCCCACCACGATCACGTCGGTGGTCTCCACCCAGCCGGGCGCGGGCGCGGCCAGCAGCGCGGGCAGGGCAGGCAGGTCGACGGTCGGGAGGTCCATCCCCCCAGTCAACCCGAACCATCCTCGCCCGGGGCGGCGGGGGCGGGACGAGTGTTTTGGGCGACCCCGTCCGGCGCGCGCCGCGCCGCGCCGACCGTCAGGCGGTGGTCACTTCGTCCGGACCGGCAGACCAGCCGGGCCCGCGCCCTTCAGCGAGGCGGTCACCGTACGGTCGCTGAGCCACAGGTAACAGCGGACGCCCCGATCACCGACCTTCCAGCGCCCCGCCCCCGGCGGACGGACCACCACACCGCTGCGGAAGCGCAGCTTGGCGTCGTCCGGCACGCTCGCGTAACGGGCCAGGACGCTACGACAGCCCGTGTAGAGCGGCAGCCAGTCGGCGTCCCGGGTCGGATACGCCACGTCCGGTGCGCGCCACACCCCGACGAACTCGGCGTCGTGCTGTTTGCCGCACTCAACCGGAGTCAGCGTCTGCACACCACGGCCGGCGCCACCGCGGGTCTGCTGGCAACCGAGGCGCAGCCCGGTGGGCCCCTTCAACGCGTCCCGCAGACTGCCCGACCGAACCACAACTGTGGCCGCCGCCTCGACGGTGGTCAGCTCGGTGAGGTCGCAGCGGAACCACCGGGAACCCGCCGCCCAGCCCGGCCCGTTGGGCAGCGCCACTGACAGCCGCAGCCGGCCGGACCGCCAGTCGTCACCCACGTAGCCGGTCGCCCGGGTGTCGCACTCGGCGAACGCACCCCGCAACTCGACCGAACCACCCGCCGGAGCGGCCGTCCGCTCGGCCGGGAAAGCCCCGACATGCACGGTCTCCAGGCGGTGCGGCCCGGCGCAGTCCACCGGCTCATAGCTGGCCAGACTGACCAGATCGGTGAAGTCGGCGGCGTGACACACACCGGCGGCCGGAGTGAACGCCGACGGTGCCGGCAATGCCGCCCAATCGTCGGTCAGATCACCGTCCAGGCCACCGGACCCGGCACAGCCCACCAGCAGCACTGCCGTCACGGCAGCGGCGAACAGGGTCGTTCTGGCACGGCTCATCGCGGCCTCCCCCAGCCACCGACCGGCTTCCGCCAGCGCGCCCAGGGTAACCGGAAATGACCTTCCGGTAACAGACCGGAATCGCGGTACGCGGGATCAGACTCCGGACACGGCCAACGGGCTGGGCACCGGGTTCCCGGCCGTGCCAGGCGCCGCCGCAGCCGGGTCGGCACCCAACTCGATCACCCGGTTGTCGGCGTCGACGTGCACGACACGTGGCCTGTAGGTCCGGGCCTCGGCGTCGTCCATCTGCCCGTACGAGATCAGGATGACCAGGTCACCGGGGTGCACCAGGTGCGCGGCGGCGCCGTTGATGCCGATCACGCCACTGCCCCGCTCGCCCGGAATCACGTACGTCTCCAGCCGGGCGCCATTGGTGATGTCCACGATCGCCACCTGCTCGCCGGGGAGCAGGTCGGCGGCGTCGAGCAGATCCTCGTCCACAGTCACCGATCCGACGTAGTGCAGGTCGGCCTGGGTCACAGTGGCTCGGTGGATCTTCGACTTGAGCATGGTCCGCAACATCGAAGTGGCCTTTCGCGGTATCGGTGGGGGTGGTACGGCCGGGTCAGGGACGCGGGGCGAGGTGGATCGCCGCGTTGTCGATCAACCGGGTGGCGCCCACCCAGGCGGCGATCACCAGCCGGGCCGGCCCGGCCACCGGCCCCGGTTCCAACTCGGGATCGGTGAGCACCAGGTAGTCGAGGCGGGCACCGGGCGTACCGGCGCCGAACGCGGCGTGCGCGGCGGTCAGCACCGCGCCCGCGTCCAGGCCGTCGTCGGCGGCTTGCGCCCCGGCCCGCAGCGCGGCGGACAGACTCAGCGCGGCGGCCCGCTCCGGCTCGCTCAGGTAGCGGTTGCGGCTGGAGAGGGCCAACCCGTCCGGCTCCCGGACCGTCGGCACGCCGACCACCTCGACCGGCACGTCCAGGTCGCGGGTCATCCGCCGGACCAGGGTGAGCTGCTGGTAGTCCTTCTCGCCGAAGAAGGTCAGGTCCGGCCGGGTGAGCTGGAGCAGCTTCAGCACCACTGTGAGCACCCCGTGGAAGAAGCCGGGGCGGCTCGCCCCCTCCAACTCGGCGCCGAGCGGGCCCGGATCGAGGCGTACGCGGGGCTGACCGTCCGGGTACATGTCCGCCACCGACGGGGCGAAGACCAGGTCGGCGCCCGCCCGCCGGCACACCTCAAGGTCGGCGTCGAGGGTGCGCGGGTAGCGGTCGAAGTCCTCGTTCGGCCCGAACTGCAACGGGTTCACGAAGACCGTAACCAGCACGTGGTCGGCCTGTTCCCGGGCCGCGCGCAGCAACGTCTCGTGCCCGGAGTGCAGCGCGCCCATTGTCATCACCACCCCGACGGTGCCCTTCAGCCCGGCCCGGGCCTCGGCCAACTCGGCGCGCGAGTGCACGACCTGGGTCACAGCTGCACCTCGGTTCGCGACTGCGGGGCTCGCAAGATCGGCTCACTCCTCACGCTCACAGCGACACCTCGGTTCGCGACTGCGGGGCTCGCAAGATCGGCTCACTCCTCACGCTCACAGCGACACCTCGGTTCGCGACTGCGGGGCTCGCAAGATCGGC
>NZ_JBEZGJ010000168.1:0-3619 GCF_040649965.1 Micromonospora sp. NPDC048843 | reverse complement strand
CTCACTCCTCACGCTCACGCGGCCACCTCCCGACCGCTGTCGGCCAGCACGCCGAGCAGCGACTGTGCGTCCACCGGCCGCAGCCGGCCGGCGGCGATCGCCCGGTCGGCGGTACGACGGGCCAACGCCAGGTACGCGGGGACGGACTCCGGTGCGGTGGCCGCCAACCGGGCCAGGTGCCGCTGCACGGTGCCCGCGTCGCCGCGGGAGACCGGGCCGGTCAACGCGTCGTCGCCGAGCCGCAGCGCGTTCTCCAGGGCGGCCCGCAGCAGCGGGGCGAGCACCTTCTCCGGCCGGGACACCCCGGCGTCCCGCAACCGGTCGGTCGCCTCGTTGACCAGGGTCACCAGGTGGTTAGCGCCGTGGGCCAGCGCGGCGTGGTAGAGCGGGCGGTCCGACTCGGCCACCCACTCGGGCACGCCACCGAGGTCGGCGACCAGCCGGGCAGCCAGCGGGCGCAACTCGGCCGGGGCGGTCACCCCGTACGAGATGCCGTCCAGCCGGGCCAGGTCGTCCGGCGTACCGGTGAAGGTCATCGCGGGGTGCAGGGCGAGCGGCCGGGCGCCGGCCGCGACGGCCGGCGCCAGCACGGCCAGGCCGTGCGCTCCCGAGGTGTGCGCGATGATCTGGCCCGGATGCAGCGCGCCCCGCTCGGCGAGGTCGGTCACCACACCGGCCAGTTTGTCGTCCGGCACCGCGATCAGCAGCAGGTCGGCGGCGTCGTGGGCCACGGCGGTGACCGGGCGGCGAGGGACGTCGGGCAACAGCAGGGCGAGGCGGGCGCGGCTGGCTCCGGAGTTGCCGGAGACGGCGACCACAGGGTGCCCGGCGGCGGCGAGCGCGGCGCCCAGCACGGCGCCGACCCGACCAGCGCCAACGACACCGACGGTGAGCAGACGGGAGGTGGCGCGGGCGCCGGGAACGGCGCTATCCCACGAGGCGGCGGGCCCGTGCGGGCCGGCCGGACGCGGGCGCAACGGTGCGCTCATGACGACGATCCAGTCCTCGAGAAGGGGTACCGGTCGATCGCAAGTATGCGCCCGGCCTACCGAACCCGGACAAGCATGTGTGAAAACCTTCACCACCGCCGCAACGCCCCTGTCAGCGCCTCCCTGGGGCCGACGTGATGGCGCTCAACTCGGTGGCCACCTCGGCGATCAAGTCGGCGAGCGAGGAATCGCAGTCGGGCGCGACCCAGCGGGCGTACGCCACGCGGAAGACCGTGCCACCCGACTCGGTGGCCAGCGTGGCCGTGGTCTCGTCGAGGCCCTTGGCACGGAGGGCGGCGCTGACGGCGGCCAGCAGTGCGCCCGTCTTGCGCAGCTCACGCTCCTGCAGCTCCGGGCTGCTCTCAATGATCGACTGGCGCATCCGGACCAGCTCGCGGCTGTCGGCGAAGATATCCACCGCCATCTGACGGAAGGCGGCGATGACCACCTCAAATGGGGCGGAGTCCGTCTCGGCCACCACCTTGACCAGGGCCTCCTCCACGCGCTCGCTGCCGCTGAAGAGAGCCTCGCGCTTATCGCCGAAGAGCCGGTAGAAGGTGCGTTTGTCGAGGCCGGCACGGGCGGCGATGTCGGCGACAGTGGTCTGCTCGAAGCCGCGCTCGCGGAACAACTCGAAAGCAGCCGCCTCCAAGCGGCCGCGCGCGTCTGGTTGCCAGCGAGCCATGTGGCGATGGTATCCGATGTCACGCTGCGACATTATTTTCCCTGAGCCATGTCACATGGCGACATCACGAGGTACGGTCATGTCGCAAGGTGACATGCCCCTACCCGCGAAGGAACTACCAATGCGCGTATTCGTCACAGGTGCCTCCGGCCATCTCGGCTCCGCAGTCGTGCCGGCACTGCTCTCCGCCGGACATGAAGTCGTCGGCCTGGCCCGCTCCGAAACGTCCGCCGCCGCGATCGAGAAGCTCGGCGCTGAGGCCCGCCGCGGCGACCTGTCCGACCTCGACGTGCTCCGTAACGAGGCAGCCACCTCCGACGGAGTCATCCACCTGGCGTTCCGCCACGACCTCATGATCAACGGTGACATGGCCGGCGCAGCCGAAACCGACCTGGCCGCCCTCGGCGCACTCGCCGACGGCCTGGACAGCTCCGGCAAACCCCTGGTCGGCACGAGCGGGACGGCCATGCTCGCGATGGGCGGCATCGTCGGACGCCCCGGCATCGAAAGCGACACCTTCCCGAGCGGCTACCGGATCGACGCCGAAAACCTCGTGGCCGGCTTTGCCTCTCGCGGTGTGCGCTCCTCCATCGTCCGGCTCGCGCCCACAGTGCACAGCTCGCTCGACCACTACGGCTTCATCACCGCCATCATCGCTGCCGCCCGGCAGAACGGGTACGCCGCGTACGTCGGCGAGGGCACCAACCGGTGGCCGGCCGTGCACACGCTCGACGCGGCCGAGCTCTACCGTCTGGCCCTCGAAAAGGCCCCGGCCGGTGCACGCCTGCACGCGGCCGCCGACGAAGGAGTCCCCTTCCAGCAGATCGCCACCGCCATCGGCCGCAACCTCGACATCCCGGTCCGAAGCATCGGCCCCGACGAGGCAGACAACTACTTCGGCTTCCTCGGAGCGTTCGCCCAGATGGACAATCCGACGTCATCCGCGATCACGCGCGAACTGCTGGGCTGGGCCCCTGCCCGCCCCGGCCTGATCGCCGACCTGGACGAGGGGCACTACTTCCAGGCGTGAACCACGAACGGCGGCCCTGACCGTAGGGTCGGCACGGTGACCCACGCTCAACTCGGAGTGGACTGATGTCGATCCTGTGGCGAGACGCGATGAGTCGGGCGCTCTACGGGCCGGGCGGCTTCTTCGTCGCCCACACCGGGCCGGCCGACCACTTCCGCACCAGCGTGCACGCGTCCCCGGCCTTCGCCGCCGCCTTGCTGCGCTTGATCACAGAGGTAGACGCTGCCCTCGGCCACCCCTCTCGACTTGACGTGGTCGACGTGGGGGCCGGGCGTGGGGAACTGCTGAGAAGCTTGCTCGGGCTCGTCGCGCCTGGGGACGCCGTCGGGCGTGCGGTGGGGGTTTCCGGGGAGCCCACCCGCTCCGGGCGGTCAGGCTTGATCCCTCCGCGGGCGAGCTCCCCGGAAACCCTGACTCCCACGGCCTCTGTCCGTCGGTCGCCCGACGAGCCGTCGTCGGTCGCCGCCCGCCCGCCGCTCGCGGACCGCGTTCGCTTCACAGCCGTCGAGTACGCGTACCGCCCCGAGAACCTGCCCGAAGAGATCAACTGGACAGCCGAAATCCCGGACGAGATCACCGGAGTGCTGCTGGCCACCGAGTGGCTGGACAACGTCCCGCTGGACGTCGCGCTGCACACCGAGGACGGCTGGCGATACCTGCTGGTCGACCCCGACAACGGTGCCGAAACAGTTGGTGAGCCGGTCAGCCCCGATGATCTCGACTGGCTCAACGCCTGGTGGCCCGGCCCCGCAACCGTGCCCAGTACGGACAGTGACCCGGATCTGGGAGTGACCTCATCGGGCGCGACAAGCGGAAGCGAGTCGGGTTTCGGGGCAGCCCCGCCGGCGCAGGGATCAAGCCTGACCGCCCGGAGTCGGCCGGGCTGCCCCGAAACCCCCAGCAGGGACTACCGAC
>NZ_JBEZGJ010000167.1:0-16229 GCF_040649965.1 Micromonospora sp. NPDC048843 | reverse complement strand
CACACCGACCCCCGCGCCGCCCCCGGCCCACCAGCCGGGGGCGGCGCTGTCTGTGCTCATCTGTCAAAGCGTGGCGGCACAATGTCCCGATGACTGACGCACAGCCGTGGTCCGAGCAGTCGGGCGTACTCGTACTCCCCAGTGGGGCGACGGTGCGCGGACGCCGCGTCGCTGCCGCGACCTCGCCCGCCGACTTCGCCGTGCTGCTGGCGCCTGGTCCGGAGCCAGCCTGGCCGCACCGGCGGATCCGGTGGCCCGATTTCTGGGTGCCGCTCGATCGTGCCGAAGCCCTCGACGTCCTGCGGGAGGCGCTGCGACGGGCCCACGACGGTGAACGTGTCGAGGTGGCCTGTCGGGGTGGGGTGGGTCGTACCGGAACGGCCCTGGCCGCGTTGGCGATCCTCGACGGTCTGCCGGTCGAGCGGGCGGTGCCGTGGGTGCGGGCCGGGTACCACCCGAAGGCGGTGGAGACCCCCTGGCAGCGGCGCTGGCTGCGCCGCGTCACCTGACACCGCCGCCGCCGGTGTGCTGCCGGCGGTGTCAGCCCTGGCCGATCACCGCCGGGTCGTTGACGTACTCGCGGAGGTGCTTGGCGGTGAGGGTGTCGCCGGTGGCGACCAGTTCGGCTGGCGTGCCGGTGAAGACGATGCGGCCACCGTCGTGACCGGCGCCGGGGCCGAGGTCGATGAGCCAGTCGGCGTGTGCCATGACTGCCTGGTGATGCTCGATGACGATCACCGTGTTTCCGGCGTCGACCATTCGGTCGAGCAGGGCCAACAGTTGGTCCACGTCGGCCAGGTGCAGGCCGGTGGTCGGCTCGTCCAGGACGTACGTGGTGGTCTTCTCGGCCAGGTGGATGGCGAGCTTGAGTCGTTGCCGCTCACCGCCGGACAGGGTGGTCAGCGGCTGACCGAGACTGAGGTAGCCCAGCCCGACGTCGACCAACCGGCCGAGGATGACGTGCGGGAAGAACGCGTACGCCTCGGTGACCGACATCGTCAGCACCTGGTGAATGTTCTTGCCGCGCAGCGTGTACGTGAGCACCTCGTCGGTGAAGCGTCGCCCCTCGCACCGTTCGCAAACGCTCGCGACGCCGGCCATCATCGCCAGGTCGGTGTAGATGAGGCCGATTCCCTTGCAGGTGGGGCAGGCGCCCTCGGAGTTGGCGCTGAACAGCGCGGCCTTGACCCCGTTGGCCTTGGCGAAGGCGGTGCGGATCGGGTCGAGCAGCCCGCTGTAGGTGGCCGGGTTGCTGCGTCGTGAGCCACGGATCGGGGACTGGTCGACGATGACGACCCCGGACCGGCCGCGCAGCGACCCGTGGATCAGTGAACTCTTGCCGGAGCCGGCCACGCCGGTGACCACTGTGAGGACCCCGAGGGGGATGTCCACGTCCACGTCGTGCAGATTGTGCAGGTCGGCCTGGCGGATGGCGAGTTGCCCGGTCGGCCGGCGCACGTCGGAGCGCAGTGTCGCCCGGTGGTCCAGGTGCCGCCCGGTGAGCGTGTCGGAGCGGCGCAGGCCGGGGATGTCGCCGGTGAAGCAGATCCGGCCGCCGTCGGTGCCGGCGCCCGGTCCGAGGTCGACCACGTGGTCGGCGATGGCGATGGTCTCCGGTTTGTGTTCCACCACCAGCACGGTGTTGCCCTTGTCGCGCAGCCGCAGTAGCAGGTCGTTCATCCGGGCGATGTCGTGCGGGTGCAGGCCGACGGTGGGTTCGTCGAAGACGTAGGTGACGTCGGAGAGGCTGGAGCCGAGGTGCCGGACCATCTTCACCCGTTGCGCCTCGCCGCCGGAGAGGGTCGCCGACTCGCGGTCCAGGCTGAGGTAGCCCAGACCGATCTCGACCAGGGAGTCCAGCAGGTCGCGGAGGTTGGCGACGAGTGGCGCGGCCCCCGGGTCGTCGACGGTGCGGACGAACGCGGCCAGGTCGCTGATCTGCATGGCCGAGCAGTCGGCGATGGTGAGCCCGGCGATCCGTGATGACAGGGCCGCCGCGTTGAGTCGGGTGCCGCCGCAGTCGCCGCAGCTGGTGAAGGTGACCGCCCGGTCGACGAAGGCGCGGATGTGCGGTTGCATCGACTCGCGGTCCTTGCTCAGGAGGAGCCGCTTGACCTTGACCGCCAGCCCCTCGTACGTCCAGTTGTTGCTTCCCACCTTGATCTTGGTGGCCGGCTTGTGCAGGAAGTCCTCCCACTGTTGTGGGGTGAAGTCCTGGAGTTTGACGTCCGGGTCGAACAGGCCGGAGCCGACGATGGTCTGCCAGTACCAGGAGTCGACAGCGAAGTTGGGCACGGTGATAGCGCCGTCGTTGAGGGAGCGTTCGACGTCGACCAGTTCGTTGACGTCGAGGTCGGAGACCCGGCCCAGCCCTTCGCAGGTGGGGCACATGCCCTCGGGCAGGTTGAAGCTGAACGCCCCGGCACCGCCGATGGACGGCTGGCCGAGGCGGCTGAAGAGGATCCGCAGCATGGCGTACGCGTCGGTGGCGGTGCCGACGGTGGAGCGGGAGTTGACCCCCATCCGTTCCTGGTCGACGACGATGGCCGCGCTGAGGTTGCGTAGCGAGTCGACGTCCGGCCGGTTGAGGTTCGGCATGAACGACTGGAGGAACGCGCTGTAGGTCTCGTTGATCATGCGCTGGGACTCGGCGGCGATGGTGCCGAAGACCAGCGACGACTTGCCCGACCCGGAGACACCGGTGAAGACGGTCAGCCGGCGTTTGGGGATGTCGACAGAGACGTCGGCGAGGTTGTTCTCCCGCGCTCCGCGTACCTCGATCATGTCGTGGCTGTCGGCGGCGGACCATGCTGGCTGCGACATACGAACCCTTCACGGAGTCGTGGCGGGACTTTGCCCCGCCGGGCACTGGCGGGTTCCATTGTCTCATTCATCCCCATGTAGATACTTCTGCCGAACTTCGAGCGCACACGAAGGCACTACGTCCGGGAAAGTCTCAAATCACGTCGTAAGCGGTACGGTGGCTCGCGTGGACGTCGCCTCGAAGGATCGGCTGCGCGCCGTGGACCTGGCGGCCACCGTCGGGATCTCGGTGCAGCAGGTGCGCAACTACGTCGAGTTGGGGGTGCTGCCGCCGGTGCGGCGCACCGCCAGCGGCTACCGGATCTTCACCAGCGAGCACGCCCGGGCGCTGACAGTGGCGCGGCGGTTGGCCGAGGGGCACGGCTGGAGTCGTACCCGGGAGATCATGGCGGCGGTGCACGTGGGTGACCTGCCGGCGGCCCTGGCGGCGCTCGACGGCGGCCATGCCGAGCTGGACCGGGAACGCGCCGAGATCCGCCGGGTGCTCGGCGCCTTCGAGACCGTGCTGGCCAGCCCACCGACAGCCCGACCCGCGTCACGCCACGGCGCCCGCATCGGCGAGGTCGCCGCCCTGGTCGGGGTCCGGACCTCACAGCTGCGGCTGTGGGAGGAGCGCGAGCTGCTGCGGCCGGGCCGCACCCCGGGCACCAACTACCGGGTGTACGACGAGGCGGAGCTACGCGCGGCGCAGGTCATCGCATTGCTGCGCCGTGGCGCGTACCCGTTCGAGATCATCGCCGCAGTGCTGGGCGAGCTGCGGACCACCGGGAGCGCCCAGCGGGTCCGCGCCGAGCTGGGCCGCCGTGAGCAGGAGTTGCACACCCGCAGCCTGCGCCGGCTGCGGGGCAGCGCCGCGCTGCACGACTACCTGCGCAGTCGCGGTGACGCGAGTTGACCGGCATCCCGTCCCGCCGGGCGATCTTCCTGACTAGGGTCGGGCACATGAGAGCTGCGCTGCTGGCGGCCACGACGTCCGCCGTCCTGCTCGCTCCCGTGCCGGTCGGTGCGACGGGAGCGTCCGCCGCGCCGACGGTGCGCTGCCCCCGGGTCCCGGCCCCAGCGGCGTCCCGCCCACCCCGGCCGTCGCCCCCGCCCGCCGTTTCCGCGCAGCGGACGATCGGCGGCGCGGCGCTGGACACGGCCGGCCTGGTCGTGCCGGCCGGCGTCGTCGCGCCACCCAGGGTCACCGCCACGTCGTGGCTGGTCGCCGACCTGGACAGCGGCCAGGTGCTCGGCGGGTGCGGCCCCCACGAGTACGGCACACCGGCGAGCGTGCAGAAGCTCCTGCTGGCGGCCACCATGCTGCCCAAGCTCGACGCGAAGCAGACGGTCACCGTCACCGACGCGGACATGAACATCGAACCCGGCTCCTCGGCCGTGGGCCTGGTAGCGGGTGGCCGGTACACCATCGAGACCATCTGGCTCGGGTTGCTGCTCAACTCTGGCAACGAGGCCGCCAACGCGCTGGCCCGACTCGGCAGCGGGACGGACAGCGCCGCCGGTGTGCGCGCCATGAACGAGCAGGCGCACCACCTCGGCGCGCTCCAGACGCACGCGGTCACCCCGTCCGGGCTGGACGGCGAGGGGCAGTTCACCAGCGCGTACGACTTGGCGTTGATTGCCCGTTCCTGCTTCGCCGAGCCGAACTTCCGTCGGTACGCACTGACCGAGCAGACGTCGATTCCGCCCCAGCCGGCGCAACGCACCAAGGGCTTCGAGATCCAGAACGAGAACCAGCTCATCTACCGGTACCCGGGGGCGCTCGGCGGCAAGACCGGCTTCACCGATCTGGCCCGGCACACCTACGTGGGGGCGGCGGAACGCGGCGGGCGGCGGCTGGTGGTGACACTGCTGGGCGCCGAATCGGCGCCGGTGCGCGGTTGGGAGCAGGGCGCGGCCCTCCTGGACTGGGGCTTCACGCTGCCCCGGGACGCCGCCGTGGGTCGGCTGGTCGAGCCCGGCGAATTGACCGCCACCCCGTCGGCGGCGCCGTCCGCGCTGGCGGCACCCGGCGCGCCCCGACCGGCGGCGGCCAGCGGGCCCGCGCGTGCCGGCTCGGAGTGGCTCTGGTCGGTGACCGCTGTGAGCGGCGCGACGGTCATGGCGTTGTTGGGCGGCCTGCTGTGGCGGCGTCGCCGCCGGATGCCCTGACGGATCGACATCGGGCGCTGCCCTCCATAGACTCCGGTCTTTCTGGCACCACCAGTCCAGGAGGATCCCTGTGTCGAGTGAACTCGAACCGCGCCCCGCAGTGGCGGCACCCCGCCGGCCGGTGCGCGCCCTGACCCGCCTCGCGGGGGTGACAGTGCTCGCCGGGGCGCTGGTCGCCGGCTCGTCCGTCACCGCGCTCGCCGCCCCGGGCCCGTCGGCCGATGCGGTGCGCGTCTCCGCGGCGCCGCCCGCCGCTGCCGACACCGCTACCCGACCGCCGCGCACCACCCACGGCCCGTGCGCGTACGCCGAGACCCCGGACGAACCGGCGGCCCGGCCGGTGCCGCTGCCGCCCGACCCGCGACGCACCCCGTCCCGGGGCAGCGTCCGGGTGACACTGGCGACCAATCACGGGCCCATCGGGTTGACACTGGACCGGGCCGCCGCGCCGTGCACGGTGCAGAGCTTCCTGCACCTGGTGAGTAAGCGGTTCTACGACCGCACCCCGTGCCACCGGCTCACCGCGTACCCGACGCTGAGCGTGCTGCAGTGCGGTGACCCGTCCGGCACCGGTGAGGGCGGTCCGGGCTACCGGTACCGCGACGAGTTGCCGACCGACCTGCCGCCCGCGCCCACCGACCCGACCGGGGAACGCCGGGTGTACGCCCGTGGCGTGCTGGCCATGGCCAACGCCGGGCCGGACACCAACGGCAGTCAGTTCTTCCTGGTCTACGCCAACTCCGCGCTGCGGCCCAACTACACGATCTTCGGCGAGGTCGACGGTGCCGGCCTGGCCACGCTGGACCGGATCGCCGCCGGGGGAGTGGCACCGACCGCTGAGGACCCGGCGCCGGTCGACGGCGCGCCCGCCCTACCGGTGACCATCCGCAAGGCCGTCCGCTGGCACCACCACCACTGACAGTGCGGCGCGGTGGGTGACCGTCGGTCGCTCACCGCGCCCGCCGTGGATGACACTCGGTCGGGCCCGGCCTCGCCGGAATTTTCGGGAACGGACCGGAACCAGTCCAACCGGTTTCCGACGCAGTTCCGGCCGTCACGTCGAGGCGGGCGACCCGGTCAGCGGGGCGGCGGTGCTGTCCCGAACGACCAACTCGGTGGCGAGTTCCACCCGGGGCGAGTCGATGCCCTCGCCCTGGGCCAGGCGCAGCACGGTCCGGGCCGCCAACCGTCCCATCTCGACCAACGGTTGGCGCACTGTGGTCAGTGGCGGTGAGGCCCAGCGGGCTTCCGGCAGGTCGTCGAACCCCACCACGCTCACGTCGTCGGGCACACGCAGCCCGCGGCGCCGGATGGCCTCGTAGACGCCGAAGGCCATCTGGTCGCTGGAGGCGAAGATGCCGGTCGGCGGGTCGGCGAGGTCGAGCAGCGCGGTCCCGCCGGCGAACCCGGAGGCGTGGTAGAAGTCGCCCGGGTAGATCAGCGCGTCGTCCACCGGCACCCCGGCGGCCTCCAGCCCGGCCCGGTAACCGTCGAGCCGGGCCCGGCTGCACAGCAGATGCGTCGGCCCGGCCACGAAACCGATGCGCCGGTGCCCGATCGCGAGCAGATGTTCGGTCGCGGCGAGCCCGCCGGCCCAGTTGGTGGCGCCGATCGTCGGCACGTCCATGGCCGGCACGCCGGCCGGGTCCACGACCACGACCGGCACGTTGAGGCGGCGCAGCTGCGCGTGCAGCGGCGGGCTCAGGTGCGAGGTCACGAAGATGACGCCGTCGGTGGCCCGGGTGCGCAGGTTCTGCAACCACTGCCGGGCCGCTGTGGGCTGCCGGTGGATCGCGGAGACCACAGTGCCGACGCCCGCGCCGTGCCCGACATCCTCCACACCCCGGATGATTTCCACGGCCCATGGGCTGTCCAGGTCGTTGAAGACCAGGTCGACGAGACCGGCACGGCGAACGCTGCGGCTGGTGCGACGCCGGTAGCCGTGGTGGCGCAACAACTCCTCGACCCGCTCCCGGGTGTCCGGGGCCACATCGGAGCGCCCGTTGAGCACCCGTGACACGGTCGGCACCGACACCCCGGCCTCCCGTGCGATCGCGGTGATGGTCACCCTGCGTCCGTCGTCCGCGCCCACCCGCGTCTCCTTCACCGAGCCGGAGGAACGACCACCAGGCGTCGCCCACCGTGTGTCCCGAAACGGCGTGCCCGTTCCACGCGTCATCTTGCCTCACCGATGGGGGTTGACGACATGCCAGGACGATCGAAGCTTCGCTTGAGTTGCGGAAAAGTTCCGGAGTTTTTCCGGTTACTTTCGCTCGTCGGACCACAGGGATCCTGGGATGGTGGCCCTGGTTGGGCTGATAGACAGGACTCGTGCGCTACCGCCTGGCCGTCGTGTTCGCGCTCGCCGCGCTGCTCGGCGGCTGCTCGCGGCCGGAGCCCCGCCCCGCGCCGGCCGCGCCGCAGCCGACGTCGGCGAGCCCCACACCCACTCCCGCGCCGACCCCGTCCACCTCCGTGGCGGCCGCGCTGCCGGGGTTCGTGGTGCTGACCGACCTCGACCCGCGCATCCACGCCGACATCCGGTACGCCACACCGCACAACTTCGTCGGCCGACCGATCGCCAGCTACCGCGAGCCGCTGTGCCTGCTCAGCCGGCAGGCGGCCGAGGCGTTGCGCCGCGTACAGGACGCCGCGCTGACCGGTGGGCACAGCCTCAAGGTGTACGACTGCTACCGCCCGCAACCGGCGGTGGACGACTTCGTCGCCTGGTCGAAGCGCCCCGACGAGCAGCAGACCAAGGCCGAGTTCTACCCGGACCTGGCAAAGAACCGGCTCTTCGCCGACGGGTACATCGGCGCGCCCACCGCGCACAGCCGCGGCAGCACCCTGGACCTGACACTGGTCGACGAGCCCGCCGCCAGCCAACCTCCGTACCGGGTCGGGCAACCGCTGGTCGCCTGCACCGCGCCGCGCGGGCAGCGCTTCGCTGACAACAGCATCGACATGGGTACGGGCTTCGACTGCTTCGACTCGCGGGCCCACACCGCCGACCCCCGCGTCACCGGGACGGCGCGCGACAACCGCCGGTTGTTAGAGCGACTGATGACCGACGCCGGGTTCGTCAACTACGACCGTGAGTGGTGGCACTACAGCCTGCGCGACGAGCCGTACCCGGACACGTTCTTCGCCGCCCCGGTCGCCCGCTCCTCGGTCGGCTGACCGTCAGGTCCAGCCCCCGCGGCCCTGACCCGCGTCCCGGCACCGCGGCCGCCCGTGCCATCCGGCATCATCGTTTCAATGACCACTGAACGGATCGGCCCCCCGGTTACCGGCGACGAGCGGGAGACGCTGCGCGCGTTCCTCGACTTCCACCGCGCCACGCTGGCACTCAAGTGCGCGGGTCTGTCCGACGAGGACCTGCGCCGGCGGTCGATGCCACCCTCCGCGCTGTCCCTGCTCGGCCTGGTGCGACACCTGGCCGAGGTGGAGCGCGCCTGGTTCCGGCGGGTCATCGACGGCGAGGACATCGGGTTGGTCTGGTCGGAGGCCGGGGACTTCCAGCAGGCGTACGACGCCACCTCAGCCACCCGGGCTGAGGCGTTCGACGCCTGGGAGCGTGAGGTCGCGCATGCCCGCCGGATCGAGCGGGCGGCCGCGTCGCTCGATGTGACCGGCCTCAACGCCCGCTCCGGAGAGACCGTGTCACTGCGGCTGGTGATGTTGCACCTGATCCACGAGTACGCCCGGCACAATGGCCACGCCGATCTTCTCCGTGAGGGCGTCGACGGCACCGTCGGCGTCTAGCCCGCGAAAGGGACGCGTCAGGTCCAGTAGAGGATCCGGCAGGCGGGCACGCGGGCTGTCAGTTCGGCGGTGAACCAGTCGCGCAGCTCGGTCATCTGCTCACGCGGGTAGACGTACTTCACCGCGCCGAACTTGCCGTGCTTACGGGTGCGGGACTCCTCGTCCATCTCCAGCCGGGTGCGGGGGTACCAGCCGAGCAGCACCTCCTTGCTGCCCGGCGTGAACCGGTGGGTGATCAGCTCGGCGGTCAGATCCAGGTCCGACACCCCGTCGACCGCCGCGCGGACCTGGTCGAGCAGTTCGCCGTAGCGCTCCCGCCAGTCCGGCAGCGCGATGATCGGCGCGATGGTCAGCCCGACGGGGTAGCCGTCGAGGGCGAGCCGGCGCAGCGCGGCCAGGCGGTCCGGCACTCGGGCGGTGCCACCCTCGAACCGTTCGCTGACCGGGGCGCAGTTGACGCTGAAGCGGACCCGGGTCCGGCCGGAATGCGGCAGCCCCACGAAGGTGTCCACGTCGGCGTACTTGGTGGTCCAGCGCAGCTGCACGGGGGCGTCCCAGTCGGCGAAGTGCTGCACCGCGCGCCGCCAGCTGACGGTCAGGTGCTCCAGGGCGAGCGGGTCGGTGTAGCAGGACGCCTCGAAGGTCGTGCCCTCATCGGCGCGCCGTGCGTTGCGGCTGGTCACCGTGCCCCGTCCGGCGTACGCGGCCAGCCCGGTGAGGATGTCGTCGAGGTCCGCGTACACCCGGGTCACCGGCGGGCCGGACAGGGATCCGGCGAGGTAGCAGTACTGGCAGTGCGCGGGGCACCCCTCGGCCAGGTCGACCCGCCAGTCCGCGCTGGGTGCGATGGGTTGCAGGACGCGCCGCGAGGGTGGGCTCACCACGATCGCCATCGTCGACTTCGCCCGGGCGTAGGTTTCCCGGTCGGTCTGCCCGCGTACCCCGGTGAGCCGGTTGGCGCGCAGGTGTTCCACCTCGATGCCGAGTGCCCGCACCCGCTCGACGATCCGCTGGCCGTGCGGGTGGTCGAGCGCGGCGGGGGTGGCCACCACTCGGCTCGGGGTCCAGCGGCGCGCCGACCGGGCCGGCGGCGCGAGGCCGGCCAGGTCGCGGGTCGGCACGCGTTCGCCGCTGGCGTCGTGCGGCGCGGCGGGCACGTCCTCGGCGAGCGGCTGGTCGACGTCGACGGCGTCCGGGCTGGTCATCCGGCCGGGTTACCCGTTGCCGCAGGAATCCCACCCGATCGGCCGCCCCGCGATTGACGCCGCCCAACCGGAGCGCATAACCTTTCATCTATCTGTAAACCTTGTGAACAGATGCACATCGACGCGGCGGCGCGCGTCCCGACCGAAGGGACGATCAGGTGATCGCAGAACTTTCCTCCCGTACCAGACGGATCCTGTCGTTGTTCGTCGCAGTGGTCGTCGCGTTGACCGCCGGCCTCGCTGTCAACGCCTCGCGCAGCGCGCAGGCCGCGCCGACGTTCAAGGTCCTGGCCTTCTACAACGGCACCTGGGACGCCGCGCACATCGACTTCGTCAAGGACGCCCGGGCCTGGTTCCCGCAGGCCGCAGCCCAACACGGGTTCTCGTGGGAGGCCACCAACAACTGGGGCCTGCTGAACACCGCAAACCTGGCCCAGTACAAGGTCGTCATGTTCCTGGACGACGCGCCGCCCGCCGCGCAGCGCGCCGCGTTCCAGCAGTACGTGCAGAACGGCGGGGGATGGTTCGGCTTCCACGTCAGCGCGTTCACCACCAACCCGTCGAGCTGGAGCTGGTACTACAACACCTTCCTCGGCACCGGCTCGTTCCAGACGAACACCTGGGGACCCACCCGGGTCACGATGCGCGCCGACAACCGCACCCACGCCGCCACCCGGAACCTCCCGGCGACGTTCCCGTCGTCGATCAGCGAGTGGTACTCCTGGAGCAACGACCTGCGGCAGAACCCCAACATCGACATCCTCGCCTCGGTCGACCCGTCCAGCTTCCCGGTCGGCACGGACCCCAACCAGTCCTGGTACGGCGGCTACTACCCGCTCGTCTGGAGCAACAGGCAGTACAAGATGCTCTACGCCAACTTCGGGCACAACGCGATGAACTACAGCACCAACACCGGGCTGTCCTCCACCTTCGACAGCGCGCAGCAGAACCAGTTGCTGATCGACGGGCTGCACTGGCTTGCCGGCGTCGGCGCCGTCCCGCCGACCACGCCCCCGCCGTCCGACGGCATCTCGCCGACCGCCTGGCACACAGCTGTCAACCGGGCCAGCGGCAAGTGCGTGGACGCCCGGGCCGCGGCCAGCGCGAACGGCACCGCCATCCAGCAGTACGCGTGCAACAGCAGCACCGCGCAGCAGTACCAGTTCGTGCCGACCAGCGGCGGGTACCTGCGGGTCAACAACCGCATCAACAGCGCCCAGGTGCTCGATGTGACGGACCGGTCGACCGCCGACTCGGCGCCGATCCAGCTCTGGTCCTACAGCGGCGGCAACAACCAGCAGTGGCGGGCCGAGCCCGAGGGCGGCGGCTACTACCGTCTGGTCAACCGTTCCAGCGGCAAGTGTCTCGACGTGCCGGGAGCGTCCACCGCGGACAGCGTCCAACTCATCCAATACGCCTGCAACGGCACCGCGGCGCAGTCCTTCCGGCTGGTGCCGCAGGCATAGATCTACTGCCGTAGCCTCTCGGCCATGGCGATTCCCGACCTGGTGCCGATCGCGCACGAGCCCGACTACCGCACCAGCACGATCGGCCACTACGACAAGGGTCAGTTCTTCGGCTCCGTCACCGCCACCCTTGAGGACGGTGCCGGAGCCGAAGACGACTGGTACCGCCACAAGCGCTGGTACGCGGTGCTGCACCGGTTCGACGCCGACGGCGCGCACACCGACTCCGACATCTGGTTCGCCGGCACCAGCGAGGACGAGGAAACCTCGATCGATCGGGCCGAGGCTCGCCTCGCCGAGTGGCTGGACGCCCTGCCCGGCCGGGTCTTCGCTGACATCGCCATCC
The DNA here is from genome assembly GCF_040649965.1 of Micromonospora sp. NPDC048843. Lineage (NCBI taxonomy): Bacteria > Bacillati > Actinomycetota > Actinomycetes > Micromonosporales > Micromonosporaceae > Micromonospora > Micromonospora sp. NPDC048843. The sequence goes on along the minus strand of NZ_JBEZGJ010000167.1, from coordinate 4,473 downwards.
GGCTGTTCCAGGTCGAGGTCGACGGGCACGTCTTCGGGCTGGTCGACTGGTCCCACGAGTACGACGACGCGGACCACGCCGAGTTCCTCCCCGACGACCTGGGGTTCGATCCGCCCTGGGACGGGGTCTACGACACCTGAGCGGCGCGCGCGAACCGGGCGGCGACGTCCCTGACGACGGTGCGCAGCTCCGGTGGGTCGAGCACGTCGAAGTCGACAGCCAGCGTGCTGAGGAAGGCGGCGAGATTGCCCAGCGACTCGCCGCCGGTGTGCAGCAGGCAGGCTCGCTCGTCGATCGCCTCCAGCAGGCCCGCCGTGCTGGGGATCCGCCGCGCCATCGCCTCGGCCGACGCGTGCAGGCGTACCCGGGCGGGGTGTGGCCAGGCCGTGGAGCCGACGCCGCGCAGCACGTGCGCGACAGCGTCGCCACCTGGCGGCTCCCGCGGCGCGAAGCGTGGGCCGGTCGGCACCCGGGGTCGGATCCGGTCGGCGCGGAACGTCCGCCAATCGGCCCGGTCGGTGTCCCACCCCAGCAGGTACCACCGCCGCCCGGTGTAGACCAGACGGTACGGCTCGACGTCGCGCACGCTGACAGTGCCGTCATGGCCGGCGTAGTCGAACCGCAGCCGCTCCCGACGGTGCGCGGCCGTGGAGACGGCGGTGAGTGTGTCGGCGTCCACTGTCGGGCCACCGCCCGCGGCGGAGACCGTCGCCGAGCGCAGGGCGTCCACCCGGTGCCGCAAGCGTGACGGCAACGACTGCTCCAGCTTGGCCAACGCCCGCAGCGAGGTCTCCTCGATGCCGGTCACCGAGCCGCCGGCCGCCGCTCGCAGCCCGACGGCCACCGCCACGGCCTCGTCGTCGTCGAGCAGCAGCGGTGGCAGCGCCGACCCGGCACCGAGCCGGTAGCCGCCGGCGACCCCCGGGTGTGACTCGATCTGGTAGCCCAGCACCCGCAGCCGCTCCACGTCCGTGCGTACCGTGCGGGTGGTGACCGCGAGCCGCTCGGCCAGCTCGGCGCCGGACCACTCCCGGCGCACCTGCAGCAGAGTCAGCAGCCGCAGCAGGCGCACGGAGGTCTCCACCATGCCCGCGAGTCTGCCCTACGGCTAGCGGGGATATCCATTGCGGACGCGCCGCAGCCCTCCTACTGTCGTCGGTGCACAGTCAACGAGCAACCCGGAGGGAGTACGCCATGTCGCGACGCGTCCGCACCGACGCCCGCTGGTATCTGCTCTCCGCCGGCACCCCTTTGCAGCTCACCGTCAATACCCGTGCCTACCGCCCAGCGCGGCGCAACGAGCCGGGGTGGCGCGACTGACGCCGACGCTGACGCGTCCGCCGGCCGCCCATCCCACCGGGATCGGGCGGCCCTTTCGTATCCGCGCACCGCCGCTGGCCGCCGAATATGATCATTAACGGTCACCGCACGACAGAAGGAGACCACGATGGGATTCACCCCCCTCGCCGGTACCCGGGCACCGGTCCGGGTCTGGACCGATCCGTACGCCATCGAGCCGCAGGCCGCCAAGCAGCTGCGCAACATCGGCGCGCTGCCCTGGGTGCAGGGTGTCGCCGTCATGCCCGACGTGCACTTCGGCAAGGGCGCCACTGTCGGCTCGGTGATCGCGATGCGGCAGGCCGTCTCGCCGGCCGCGGTCGGCGTCGACATCGGCTGCGGGATGTCGGCGGTCCGTACCTCGCTGACCGCCGCCGACCTGCCGGACGACCTGGCCGGGCTGCGCTCCGCGATCGAGGCCACCATCCCGGTCGGCTTCGCCCAGCGCAAGGACTCGGTCGACACCCGTCGGATCCGCGGCCTGGAGCAGGCCGGCTGGGACGACTTCTGGGGCCGGTTCGCCGGCCTGGACCGGCGGGTGGCGCAGCTGGAGACGCGGGCGCAGCGGCAGATCGGCACCCTCGGCGGGGGCAACCACTTCATCGAGGTCTGCCTGGAGCAGGGCGGCGCCGACGAGGGACGGGTCTGGCTGATGCTGCACTCCGGGTCGCGCAACATCGGCAAGGAGTTGGCCGAGCGGCACATCGGGGTGGCCCGGGGGCTGCCGCACAACGCCGACCTTCCGGACCGGGACCTGGCCGTGTTCCTCGCCGGGACGCCGGAGATGGACGCGTACCGGCGGGATCTCTGGTGGGCGCAGGAGTACGCGCGGCGCAACCGGGCGGTCATGCTGGCCCTGTTCTGTGGCGTGGTGCGTGAGCACTTCCCGCAGGTGTCCTTCGACGAGTCGATCTCGTGTCACCACAACTACGTGTCCGAGGAGAGCTACGACGGGGTGGACGTGCTGGTGACCCGCAAGGGCGCCATCCGGGCCGGCCGGGGTGACCTGGGCATCATCCCCGGGTCGATGGGCACCGGGTCGTACATCGTGCGGGGACGGGGAAACGCCGACGCGTACTGCTCGGCGTCGCACGGGGCAGGGCGTCGGATGTCTCGGGCGCAGGCCAAGCGGACCTTCAGCACGGAGGACCTGGCCGCGCAGACCGCCGGGGTGGAGTGCCGCAAGGACGCCGGGGTGGTCGACGAGATCCCCGGCGCGTACAAGGACATCACCGAGGTGATGGCCCAGCAGGAGGACCTGGTCGAGGTGGTCGCGCACCTCAAGCAGGTGGTCTGCGTGAAGGGCTGACGTGCCGTGCGGGCTGGGGAAACCGGCCTCTGGTGTTCTTGAACGCGGCGAGGAAGGTCCAGAGGATCGGCACGATCACGATCACCGCCCACACGGCGAGCGCGACGTGCCCCAGGCCGGCGAACAGCTTTACCTCCGAGCGGGGGCCCTTGCTCCCCGACCCGGCGGCGGACGGGTCACCGGTCTTCGGCGGTAGCGCCGCCGGCGTCGGCGGCAGCGTCGACTGCGGATTCATCAGTACTCCACGCTTTCCCGCTTGGTGAGCCGCAGCGTCAGCGCCGCGAACGTGAGGGTGAGGAAGAACAGCGCCACGCCCATCGCCGAGGCGTAGCCGTACTTCGAGTAGACGAACGCGTTGCGGTAGATCTCCATGGCGAGCACCGTGGTCGCGCCGTCCGGGCCGCCACCGTCCACCGAGAGCACCGCCACGATGGCGAACGCGTCGAACGCCGCGATCCCGAGGTACACCCAGGCCACCTGGAGGGTGTCCCACAGCAGCGGCAGGGTGACCCGGAAGAACAGGGTCACCTTCGTCGCCCCGTCCATCTCGGCGGCCTCGTAGATCTCACCGGGGATGGAGGCCATCCCGGCCGAGAAGAGCACCACGTAGAAGCCGACCGCCTGCCAGACCAGCACCGCGATGATCGACCAGAGGGCCAGGTTCGGCTTGACCAGGAAGAGGATCGGCTCGATGCCGAACTTCATCAACACGCCGTTGATCAGGCCGGACTCGTTCGGCCGGTACACCATCTGGAACAACACAGCGATGATGGCCACCGCCAGGACCTGGGGGAAGAAGAACACCACCCGGTAGAACTTCGCCCCCCAGACCCCCTGGCGTTGACCACCGCTGCTCTTGCCGCCCACGTTGAGTAGGAAGGCGAAGAACAGGGCGATGGCAATGGTGATCAGCGGCAGGGCAAGCAGCAGTACGCCGTGGTGCTGGACCGCTTTCCAGAAGGCCCCGTCGTCGAGCAACCTCCGGTAGTTGTCGAAGCCCACCCACTGCGGGGCCGACAGCCCCCGCCAGTTGGTCATCGAGATCTGGAACGCCTGCGCGTACGGCCAGATCACGAATGTCACGTACAGCGCGACCGGGGCGAACAGGAACCCGATCACGAATGGATACTTGCCGTGCCGCATGACCCTAGCTCCGATCGATCAGCGCTTGAACTTGGTGACGGAGCTGTCCTTCTTGATGGCGTCGGCGCGCTTCTGGATCCGCTCCACGAAGGCGTCCGCGTTGATCCGGCCGAACATCAGCTCGTTGGTGGCGGTACGCGCCTCCGTGTCGAGCTCCTTGTACCAACCGTCGAAGTACAGGTTGAACACGTCCTGACCGGCCGCCTTGAGCGCGGCCTGCGAGCTGGCCACACCGGGCGGGAAGGCGAAACCCTCCGAGCCGGCGGTGACCACGGTCGGAGCCTTGACCACCTCGGTGAAGCCCTTCGCGCCCGCCGTCGAGAGCATCTGACGCATGTACTCCAGCCCGCCCTTGGGGTTCTTGCTCTTCGCCGAGACAAAGTAGCCCTCACCGGCGGTGGCGCGCAGCGCGGTGGCCGGCAGCTTGTCCGAGGCGGACAGGCTCGGCACCGGCATGAGCTGGTAGTCGAAGCCGGCCGGCGTGTCCTTCTTCTGCTCGCCCTCCAGCCAGTCACCGCTGGGGTACATGGCCACCTTGTACTGGTTCTGCCGCAGCTGCACGTCGGTGTGCTTGAGCCCCTCGAAGCTCTTGTCGCTGAACTTCGCCCCGACCTCGGCCCACGCCGCGGCGGCCTGCTTGACGGCGTCCTGCTTCCAGGCGCCGTCCTCCAGGTTGTCGATGT
>NZ_JBEZGJ010000166.1:0-16562 GCF_040649965.1 Micromonospora sp. NPDC048843 | reverse complement strand
CTGGCAGACCTCCTGCACCCGGGCCGCCATGGCCTTGGGAAACCGGTGCACCGGCGCGGGGCTCGGCGTTGGCGAACCGGTTGAGGCAGCATGGAGAGGTGATGGAGAGCTTCGACGCGTTGACCTCGCTGGTGGCCGGTGGTGGGGTGGTGGTGCTCAGCGGCGCCGGCCTGTCCACCGAGTCGGGAATTCCGGATTACCGGGGGCCCAGCGGGGTGGCGCGGCGGCACACGCCGATGACCTTCCAGGCGTTCACCCGTGATCCCCTGGCCCGGCGGCGTTACTGGGCGCGCAGCCACCTGGGTTGGCGGCTGATCGCGGGCGCGGCGCCCAACCCCGGGCACCGGGCGGTGGCCGGGCTGCAACACGCCGGGCTGGTCGACACGGTGATCACCCAGAACGTCGACGGTCTGCACGGTGCGGCCGGCAGCCCGTCGGTGATTGAGCTGCACGGCCGCCTCGACGAGGTGACCTGCCTGGACTGCGGCAACCTGACCTCCCGGGAGGAGCTTCACCGGCGGCTGCGCGAGGCCAACCCGGAGTTCGTGGCCCGCGTCGCCGCGATCAACCCGGACGGTGATGTTGATCTCCCTGATGAGCAGGTGGCGGCGTTCCGGCCGGTGGACTGCGGGATCTGCGGCACCGGGATGCTGAAACCGGACGTGGTGTTCTTCGGTGAGACGGTGCCGCCGCAGCGGGTGGCGCGGTGTTTCGCGGCCGTGGAGCAGGCCCGCTCGTTGCTGGTGCTCGGGTCGTCGTTGACGGTGATGTCGGGGCGCCGGTTCGTGATTCGGGCCGCGAAACGGGGCATCCCGGTCGCGATCGTCAACCAGGGGCCGACCCGGGGTGACGGCCACGCCACGGTCTGCGTCGACGCGCCGTTGGGCGCGGTGCTGCCGCGGTTGGCCGCGCGGGTCGGCGCTGGAGCGCCGCTCAAGGTGTGATCGTGGGTCTCTGGCCTCGGTGCCCGGCCCGGGGGTAGGACATCCGCCGGAAACACCGACGCTGGTAGCGTTGAGCACGCCGGTAACACCCACGTGGGAGAGACCGCCCGACAGCACGCAGGGCGGCGCCGAAGGGGCAAATCCTCCCCGGAACCTCTCAGGCAAAAGGACCTCGTGGGCAGGCACTGTGGAGTGCCCCTGTGGGTGCGACAGAGGGGGAGGCCGACACGTCGACCTCGCCCCGGGAGTGCCCCCTATGACCGTAGAGCAGTTCGCCACCCGTCACATCGGTCCCGGCCCCGACGATGAGCGTCGGATGCTGGAGGTCGTCGGGCACGACTCGATCGACGAGCTGATGGACGCCGCGATCCCCGAGGTGATCCGCTGGCACGGCACCCTCGACCTGCCCGACCCGGCCACCGAGGCCGAGACGATCGCCGAGCTGCGGGCCCTCGCGGCGCGTAACACCGTCGCCGTCTCCATGATCGGGTTGGGGTACCACGGCACGCACACCCCGGCGGTGATCCGCCGCAACGTGCTGGAGGACCCGGCCTGGTACACGGCGTACACGCCGTACCAGCCGGAGATCAGCCAGGGCCGCCTCGAGGCGCTGCTGAACTTCCAGACCATGGTCACCGACCTGACCGGGTTGGCCACCGCGAACGCCTCCATGCTCGACGAGGGCACCGCGGCGGCGGAGGCGATGACCCTGGCGCGGCGGGCCTCCAAGAGCAAGAGCGGCGTGTACGTCGTCGACGCCGACGCGTTGCCGCAGACCATCGCGGTGATCACCAGCCGGGCCGAGCCGCTCGGCATCGACGTGCGGGTCCTCGACGTGCAGCGCGACGAGTTGCCGGCGGAGTTCTTCGGCCTGCACCTGCAGTACCCGGGGGCGTCCGGGGCGGTGCGCGACCACGCCAACCTCGTGGAGGCGGCGCACGCCGTCGGCGCCCTCGTGACCGTCGCGGCGGACCTGCTGGCGTTGACGCTGCTGCGCGCACCGGGGGAGATCGGCGCGGACATCGCCGCCGGCACCACCCAGCGTTTCGGCGTACCGATGGGCTTCGGTGGGCCGCACGCCGGTTACCTGGCGGTGCGCTCGGGCCTGGAGCGGATGCTGCCCGGGCGCCTGGTCGGGGTGTCGCGCGACGCGGACGGCAACCCGGCCTACCGGTTGGCGTTGCAGACCCGTGAGCAGCACATTCGGCGGGAGAAGGCGACCAGCAACATCTGCACCGCGCAGGTGCTGCTCGCGGTGATGGCCGGCATGTACGCCGTCTACCACGGCCCGGACGGGCTGCGCGACATCGCGACGCGTACCCATGCGATGGCGGCGCGGCTCGCGGCCGGGTTGCGCGCCGGTGGGGTGGACGTCGCGGACGTCGCGTTCTTCGACACCGTCACCGCGAGCGTGCCGGGGCGGGCCGCCGAGGTGGTGGCCGCCGCCGCGGACCGTGGTGTCAACCTGCGGCTGGTCGACGCCGACCGGGTGGGGGTGTCCTGCGACGAGACCACCACCGACGCGCACCTGACGCGGGTGTGGGAGGCGTTCGGGGTGCCCACGTTCGACGGCGACGCGGACGCGGCCCTGCCTGTCGACCTGACGCGCGGCAGCGACTTCCTCACCCACCCGGTGTTCCGCAGCCACCACTCGGAGACGGCGATGCTGCGCTACCTGCGGCGGTTGTCGGACTTCGACTACGCCCTGGACCGGGGCATGATCCCGCTCGGGTCGTGCACGATGAAGCTGAACGCGACCACCGAGATGGAGCCGGTCAGCTGGGCGGAGTTCGCGAACATCCACCCGTTCGCGCCGGACGCGCAGACCGTCGGGTACCGGGAGATGATCGGTCAGCTGGAGTCGTGGTTGGCCGAGGTGACCGGCTACGACGCGGTGAGCGTGCAGCCCAACGCCGGTTCGCAGGGTGAGCTGGCCGGGTTGCTGGCGATCCGCTCGTACCACGCGTCGCGGGGTGAGACGCACCGCGACGTGTGCCTGATCCCGTCGTCGGCGCACGGCACGAACGCGGCGTCGGCGGTGATGGCCGGCATGCGCGTCGTCGTGGTGGCCTGCGACGACGACGGCAACGTCGACCTCGTCGACCTGGACGCGAAGATCGACAAGCACCGCGACGGGCTCGCCGCGATCATGGTGACGTACCCGTCCACGCACGGCGTGTACGAGACGGGCATCGCGTCGCTGTGCGCGAAGGTCCACGACGCCGGCGGTCAGGTGTACGTCGACGGGGCGAACCTCAACGCCCTGGTCGGGTTCGCCAAGCCCGGCAAGTTCGGCGCTGACGTGTCGCACCTGAACCTGCACAAGACGTTCTGCATCCCGCACGGCGGCGGTGGCCCCGGAGTGGGTCCGGTGGCGGTCCGCGCGCACCTGGCACCGTTCCTGCCCGGCGACCCGCTGGGCGCGCACGTGGACGCCACGCCGGCGATCTCGGCGGCGAAGTACGGGTCGGCGGGGATCCTGCCGATCCCGTGGGCGTACCTGCGGATGATGGGCGCCGAAGGGCTGACCCGGGCCACCGGTGTGGCGGTGCTCGCGGCGAACTACGTGGCCGCGCGGCTGCGGGGGCACTTCCCGGTGCTGTACGCCGGCAACAAGGGCCTGGTGGCCCACGAGTGCATCCTCGACCTGCGGCCGTTGACGAAGGCGACCGGGGTGAGCGTCGACGACGTGGCGAAGCGGCTGATCGACTACGGCTTCCACGCGCCGACGATGTCGTTCCCGGTGGCGGGGACGCTGATGGTGGAGCCGACCGAGAGCGAGGACCTGGCCGAGCTGGACCGGTTCTGCGACGCGATGATCGCGATCCGCGCGGAGATCGAGCAGGTGGGCTCCGGGGCGTGGCCGGCGGGGGACAACCCCCTGGCCAACGCGCCGCACACCGCGGTGATGGTCAGCGGTGACGAGTGGTCGCACTCGTACCCGCGGTCGGTGGGCGCGTACCCGGCCGGAGTGGACCGGGCCGGCAAGTACTGGCCGCCGGTGCGGCGCATCGACGGCGCGTACGGCGACCGGAACCTGGTCTGCTCGTGCCCGTCGCCGGAGGCGTTCGAGGACTGACGACGCCGGAGGCGTTCGAGGACTGACGACGGCGCGCCGGGGCGGGCGGTACGGCCTGCCCCGGCAGCCGCTGCGACCTGGGCGGCGACGTCCCTTACCGGGGGACTAGCCTGGGTCGACGGCGGCTAAACGGTGACGCTGAGTGGTCGGTCAGGCCACGAGGGCGTGGCGGGCGGGGCCGCGGTGCGGTGCGATGCTGCTGCCGTCGGGAAGCAGCTCGCCGGTGTCCTCGAAGACGATGACACCGTTGCAGAGCAGGCTCCAGCCCTGCTCACGGAAGCAGGCGAGGACCCGCGCGGCTTCCCGGTCGGTGGCTTCAGCGGAGGGGCAGGTCGGTTGGTGCTGGCACATCGGGTTCTCCGGACTGTGGGGGCACTGTGTCATGGTTCACATGACCAGTGACGCACAGTACCAAGCGAAAGTGTCCAGCATCGAGCAGGTGCCCGCCTGGTGCACGGGAAATCCACTGAACGGATGAGGAAGGTTGGACCGTACGGCGTGGAAACGCTCCCACACGTGTGGGTCGCGGACAGCGACCCGGCGGCATCTGCCGCCTACCGCGGCCCGGCGGCATCGATCGATGCACCCGCCGCACCGGCCGTGTGCCGGGGTGCGCTCGTCGAACGCGCCCGCCTGCGCTGGTCCCGCGGCGACGGCGGCGACCCCGCGGCCCTCGCCGAGGAGTTCCTCGCCGCGCACGGCCTACCCCTGCACGACCTGACCCGACCCGCCACCGGCCAGCACGGCACCGGGGTCTGCGGCGCGGCGCTGTACCTGTCCGCCGCCGCCGGGGCGCTGCTGGCCGGCGCACCCACCGGGGCACCCGAACCCGCGCCGACCCTGCCCGACCTCGCCGTCGTCATCTACCAGCACGGCCCCACCCGCGTCACCCGCCCCGGCCCGCCGCCGCCGTGGCGGCTCGGCGAATGGGTCGAGAGCTGGACCCCCGACCAGCACGCCGCCGCCGTCGACGCGGTCCGCGCCGCCATCGGCCGCGGCGACGTCTACCAGAGCAACCTCGTCGGCCACGCCGCCGCCCCCTACACCGGCGACCCACTGCCCGCCCTGAGCCGCCTCGGCGCGCTCCCCGGCGCCCGCTACGGCGGCGTCCTCACCGGCGACGGCTGGGCCATCGGCTGTGCCTCCCCGGAAACCCTCGTCGAGGTCACCGACGGGCACGTGATCACCCGACCGATCAAGGGCACCCGCCCGGCCACCGCCACCGGCCGCGCCGAACTGCTCGCCAGCGCGAAGGAACGCGCCGAACACATCATGATCGTCGACCTGGAACGCAACGACCTCGCCCGCATCGCGCGCACCGGCACCGTCACCGTCGACGAGTTGTTCGCCGTGCGCCGCTGGTGCGACCTGTGGCAGGCCGAGTCGACAGTCCGCGCCGCCGCCGCCGACGGCCTCGGCCTCGCCGACCTGCTGCGCGCCACCTGCCCCGGCGGCTCCGTCACCGGCGCCCCGAAACTCGCCGCCCTGACCCAGATCAGCGCCCTCGAACCGGTCGGGCGGGGCGCCAGCATGGGCGCGCTGGGCTGGGTCGCCCCGGGCCACGTCGACCTGGGCCTGACCATCCGCACCGCCGCCGCCGACGGCCAGCGGCTGCACACCTGGGCCGGCGGCGGCATCACCTGGGACAGCGACGCACGCGCCGAGGTCGCCGAGGCCGCCGCGAAGACCACCCCGATCCGCGCCACCCTGGCCGGGCGCTGACCGCGCCACCGCACGGCGATACGCTGAACCCCATGACCATGCGGCCCATCCGGATCATCGGCGACCCTGTCCTGCGCACCGGATGCGAACCGGTCACCACCTTCGACGCCGAGCTGCGGGCCCTCGTCACCGACCTGATGGACACCCTGCTCGGCGCCCCCGGCCGCGCCGGCGTCGCCGCACCGCAGATCGGCGTCAGCGCCCAGGTGTTCGTCTACGACGCCGACGGGCACCGCGGCCACCTCATCAACCCCACCCTGGAGCTGTCCGACGAGCTCCAGGACGACGAGGAGGGCTGCCTGTCCATCCCCGGGTTGTACTTCCCGACCGTGCGGGCCCTGCACGCCACCGCCCACGGCGTCGACCAGCACGGCGAGCCGCTGACCATCGCCGGCAGCGGCTTCCTGGCCCGCGCCCTGCAACACGAGACCGACCACCTGAACGGGCGGCTCTACGTCGACACCCTGCGCGGCGACACCCGCCGCCGGGCCCTGCGCGAGATCCGCGCCGGGCGCTTCGACTCACCCAGCCGCCGCGGCTAGCTCACCCACTGGTCGTGGCCCAGCTTCGCGACCAGGGCCACCACCACCACCAGCAACACCACCCGGACGAACCCGGCGCCGCGGCGCAACGCCATCCGCGCCCCCAGCACCGCGCCGGCGATGTTGCACACCGCCATGCCCGCGCCCAGCAGCCACCACACGTGCCCGGTCACCCCGAACACCACAAGCGCGCCCAGGTTCGTCCCCGCGTTGACGACCTTCGCCATCGCCGAACCGTGCACGAAGTCCGCGCCCACCAGGGCGGTGAACGCCAACACCAGGAACGTGCCGGTGCCCGGGCCGATCAACCCGTCGTACAGGGCGATCCCCACCCCGGCCACCGCGATCACCATCGCCACCCGTACCGGGGTGCGCTTCGCCGGTACCGCCACCACCCCCATCCGGGGACGCAGCAGCACGAACACCGCCACCGACACCAGCACCACCAGCACGACCGGCCGGTACGCCGACGCCGGCACCGCCCCGGCCAGCGCCGCGCCCACACCCGCGCTGAGCACCGCGAACCCCGCCGCCGGGCCCGCCACCCGCCAGTCGACAGTCGTTCTGCGGGCGTACGTCGCCGCCGCCGTGGCCGTACCGAAGATCGCGGCCAACTTGTTCGTGCCCAACGCGGTGGCCACCGGCAATCCCGGGGCGGCCACCAACAACGCCGGCAGCAGCAACAACCCGCCACCACCGACCACGGCATCGACCCACCCGGCCATCGCGGCGGCGGCCAGCAGGGTACTCAGCGTCACGGCGTCCACGGGCAGCAAGTCTGCCCACCCGACGCGCCGCGGCGGCACCCGAGTGGCCAGCCTCACCCGGTCACCGACCCCGCGTCCGCCGCAACCACACCCCCAACGCTCCGACCGCCACGAACACCAGCACCGAACACAACAACACCTTCACCACCGGGCAACCATGCCACGGGCACGTAAGGTGCAGGAGTGCGCCTGGCCACCTTCAACCTGCTGCACGGACGGTCCCTCACCGACGGGCTCGTCGACTCCGACCGACTCGCCGCCGCCATCGGCGCCCTCGACGCCGACGTGCTCGCCCTTCAGGAGGTCGACCGCGACCAACGCCGCAGCGGCCACCTCGACCTCACCGCCATCGCCGCCCGCGCCCTGGACGCGCCGTACCACCGCTTCGCCGCCGCCGTGGTCGGCACCCCCGGCGAACAGTTCCGCCCACTGCGCCACGACGACGACGGCCACGGCGAACCCTGCTACGGCATCGGGCTGATCAGCCGACACCCCGTACGCAGCTGGCAGGTCACCCGACTCAAGCCGGCGCCGGTGCGCTCACCGGTCTACGTGCCCGGCCCCCGCGGCGGCCTGATCCTGCTGCACGACGAACCCCGCGTGGTCCTCGCCGCCGTCCTGGACACCCCGCACGGCCCTCTCACCGTCGCCGCGACCCACCTGTCCTTCGTGCCCGGCTGGAACGCCCGCCAACTACGTCAGACCGTCCGTGCCCTGCGTGCGCTGCCGGGGCCCCGCGTCCTGCTCGGCGACCTCAACCTGCCCGCCGGCGCGGCCCGGCTCGTCTCCGGCTGGCACCCCCTGGGTCGACGCCCCACCTACCCGTCCGGGCAGCCCCGCGTTCAACTCGACCACATCCTCGCCGACCGGCACGCCCTCGACCAGCTCCCACCCGTACGCGCTGTCACCGCGCCGGCGTCCACCATCTCCGACCACCGCCCCCTGCTGGTCGACCTCGGCTGAGCATCATCGCCCAACCGGCCGCATCGCGGCTCACGAATGCCTAGGGTGGGCTCGCCGACACCACGCTGTCGCACCATCGCCACCCCCGACACCACAGGGAGCTGACCATGAGCGACACGCCGGACACGATCGTCCTCATCCACGGGTTCTGGGTCACCCCCCGCAGCTGGGAACACTGGGTCACCCACTACCAGGACAAGGGCTTCCGGGTGCTCACCCCCACGTACCCCGGCCTGGAAGGCGAGGTCGAGGCGATCAACGCCGACCCCAGCCCGCTGGAGACGCTGACCGCGCCACAGATCATCGCGCACCTGTCCGCGGTGCTCGACGCGCTGCCCACGCCACCCATCCTCATGGGCCACTCCGCCGGCGGGGCGTTCACCCAGGTGCTGCTCGACCACGGCTACGGCGCCTCGGCGGTCGTGCTCAACTCGGCACCCACCGAAGGCGTCACGGTGACTCCCTTCTCGCAGCTGCGTTCCACCTTCCCGGTGCTGCGCAACCCCGCCAACCGGCACCGCGCCGTCGGGTTCACCTTCGAGCAGTGGAACTACGCGTTCACCAACACCTTCGACGAGCAGACCGCCCGCACCCTGTACGAGCGCTACGCCATCCCCGCCGCCGGCGGCATCCTCTGGGACAGCGTCCTGGCCAACCTGCTGCCCGGCCCCCAGGACATCGCCGTCGACTACCACAACGACCAGCGCGCGCCGCTGCTGTTCATCTCCGGCTCGGCAGACCACATCATGCCGCCCAGCGTGCAACGCGCCAACGCCGCGCACTACAAGGGCGACACCATCACCGAGGTCGAGCTCTTCGAGGGGTACGCGCACCTGCTGCCCGCCCAACAGGGCTGGCAGCGCATCGCCGACGTCGCCCTCGACTGGGCCCTGCGCCACGCCCGGTGAGCGCCGCAACGCCGTCGCGGATCACCCACATCGGCGGCCCCGCGTCCCACTCGACCACGTCCTCTCCACGGTCGCCCGGCCCGTCACACCCGCAGCGGTGTCGCGCCGCCGCCAGTGACGTACCCGGCGACGACGCGCGCGAGGTGATCGATCGCGTCGCGGGTGCCGACGGTGATCAAGGCGTCGCCGTATCGCAGGGCCCACCGACTGTCGGGGTTGAGGGTGGGGTGGCCGTCGCGCACAACCGCGACGACGGCGGCGTCGCTGCGCAGGCTCTTCAGGGGTCGGCCGTCGTAGTCGCTGCCGGCGGGAATCGGCACCCGGGCCACAGTTACGGCGTCCACGTCCGCGTCGCCGTCCGGCACGAGGTCGATGACAGAGGTCGCCGCGAGCAGGGTGGCGAGGTGGTGGGCCTCCAACGGCGACAGCGCCGCCGCGGCGCGGACATCGGTGGGATCGCCGCGGTCGTACAGGGCGATGTCTCGGGCGCCGTTGGGGTGGCAGATCACGCCGAGTCGGGTGCCATCGCCGTTGACGAACGAGTACGAGACGCCGACGCCGGGGAGGGCGATGCGTTCGATTTCCATGACGGACTCCTCCTTGGGTGTTCCGCACCCCGTTCGGGGTCGCCGTACTCGCCGTGCCAGTGCGCCAGCCGCCCGGCGCGGCTGACCGCCCGCAGTCGGCGTTCGGTCGCCTCACGAACCGCCGGGGTGGTGAGGACGAGCAGGTCGTCGCCGGTACGCAGCCGGGTGTCCGTCGCGGGGACGAACGCGACGCCGTGGCGAACCACGAGCGGTGCCACCGCGGGGTACGGCAGCCGCAGCTCGTCCAGGTACGTGCCGTGCAGCTTCGAGCCCGCGGTGACGGTGACGTTGATGAGGTCGGCGTCGATGTTGTCCAGCGGGGCGATCTCGACCTGCAGGTCCGGGCCGACGCGATGCGGGGCCAGTCCGAGGCGTCGGGCCAGCCACGGCAGCGACGGCGCCTGAATCGCGGTGAACACCACGACGAGCACGAAGACGATGTTGAACACGACCAGGCTGCCCGGCGTGCCGGCCACCACCGGCACCGTGGCCAGCACGATGGGTACGGCGCCGCGCAACCCCGCCCAGGACAGGAACACCTGCTCGCGCAGCGGCACACGGAACGGCAACAGGGTCAGCAGCACCGAGACGGGCCGGGCGATGAGCAGCAGGGCCGCGCCGACCACCAACGCCGGCACGATCGCCGCCGGCAGGTCGGACGGTGAGACCAACAGCCCCAGCATGACGAACAGGCCAATCTGCGCGATCCAGCCGAGACCCTCGGCCAGTGACTCGGTCGCGCGGCGGTGTGGCAGGCCGGCGTTGCCGAGCACCAGACCCGCCAGGTAGGCGGCGATGAACCCGCTGGCCTGAACCAAGCCGGCGCCGGCGAAGGCGAGCACCCCGCACGCGAACGTGGCGATCGGGTACAGCCCCGAGGTGGGCAGGGTCAACCGGCGCAGCAGCCACACCGCCCCCATGCCCACCCCGACGCCGGCGAGCGCCCCGACCACCAGTTGGTAGCTCATCTGGGCAAGCATCCCGCCCGGGGACAGCGTCGTCAGACTTGTCGCGCTGAACGCCAGCACCAGGATGAACGTGGGCGCGTCGTTGAGCCCCGACTCCGCCTCCAGCAGGTTGCTCAGCCGGCGGGGCAGCGGCACGGCGCGCAGCACCGAGAAGACCGCGGCCGCGTCGGTGGACGAGACGATCGCGCCGAGCAGCAACGCCAGGTGCCATTGCAGGCCGAGCAGGTAGTGCGCCGCGGCGGCGGTGACGGCGACACTGATGAACACACCGAGGGTGGCGAGCGCGCAGGCCGGGCGCAACACCCGCCGCACATCGCTGAGTCGTGTGGTCAGGCCGCCCTCGACAAGGATCACCGCAAGGGCGGCCAACCCGAGCGCCTGCGCCAGCGCGGCGTCGTCGAACGGCAGCCCGAGGCCGCCCTCACCGAGCAGCATCCCGACGCCCAGGTACGCAAGCAGCACAGGCATCCCGGCTTTCGCGGCGATCTTCGCAGCGCCCACGCTGACAAGCGCCACCAGCGTCCCGGCGGCCAACAGCAGATACAGCGCCGGCAACGTCACGGCGCACCTCCCAGGACGAAGTAGCGCAGCCACACGTAAACGCAGGCGAGCGCGACCGTGACGATGGTCAGCAGCAGGCCGTCGCGGGTGAACCGCCAAAACGAGATCGGGTACCCGGCCCGCTGCGCCACACCCACCATCACCACGTTGGAGGCGGCTGCTACCACTGTGGCGTTACTGCCCAGCCCCGCGCCGAGCGCGAGCGACCACCACAGCATGCCGGCCTGCTCCATGCCGCCGTTCGCCGCGACGAGCTGCTCGATGATCGGGCTGGTGGCGGTCACCGACGGAATGTTGTCGACCAACGCCGACATGAGCGCCCCACCGCCGATCAAGGTCAGCGACGCGCCCAACAGGTTGTCACCGACCGCGTCAGTGGCGAACGTGCCCAACACCTGGATCACGCCGGTGTCGACCAGAGCGCCGACCATGACGAACAGTCCGGCGAAGAATGCCAGGGTGGACCACTCCACGTCGCGCATCACACTGCCCGCCTCCAGCCGCGACACACCCAGCAGGACGACGCCGCCGGTCAGGGCGATCACCGCCGGTTCCAGGTGCAGGACGGTGTGCAGGCCGAACCCGGCGAGGACGAAGGCGAGAACGATGCCGCTGAGCAGCAGCAGGCGCGGTTCGCGGATCGCGTCGCGTTCCCGCAGCGCCAGCACCGGCCCGACCCGTTCCGGGTGGTACGTCAGCGCCGACCGGAACAGCACCCGGCAGAACAGCAACAGGACACCCAGCAACACGATGACCAGCGGCGTCAGATGCACCAGGAACGCGTTGAACGACAACCCGGCCCGGGCAGCGATGATGATGTTGGGCGGATCACCGATCAACGTCGCCGTGCCGCCGAGGTTCGCCGCGAACACCTCAGCCAGCAGGAACGGCACCACGGGTACGCCGAGCTGCCGACACACGGAGATGGTCACCGGCGCGACGAGCAGGACCGTGGTGACATTGTCCAACAGCGCCGACGCGGCAGCGGTGATCAGCACCAGGATGACCATGAGCCGGTACGGTCGCCCCCGGGCCCGCTTCGCCGCCCAGATCGCCAGGTACTCGAACACGCCGGTGCGGCTCAGCACCGACACGATGATCATCATCCCGATGAGCAGGAAGATGACCCGCCAGTCGATGCCCGTGTCCGTGGAGAAGAACGCCTCCTGCGTACCGGTCAACCCGACCGCGAGCATCAGCACCGCACCGCCCACCGACGCGGCGACCCGGTCCACCCGGTCCGTGGCGATCAGCGCATACACGACCGCGAACACCGCCACCGCCAACCAGCCCGCCGTGGTCATCCACCGCCCCCCTCTGCGCGGACCCCGAAGGCCCACCCGCCGTCTGTCCCACCACCGTTGCCAACGCAGGGCGCTCCCGACATCGGGGCCAACACTCATTCCACGGCGCTGACCATGGGGACAACATGGGAGCCAGCCCCCATAGACACCCACGTGGCGCCGACGAGATCCTGGGGTACCGGAGCGTCGACACCGCCGCGGCAGCCGCGCCCGGCGGAGACAACAACGGGAGGCCCGGTACGGTGTCGCTGTTCTGGCGGATCTTCCTGATCAACGCCGCGGTCCTCACCGCGGCGACAGTCCTGGTCCTGCTGGGCCCCGTGACGGTGTCGACACCAGTCGTCCTCGCCGAGGCACTCATCCTCAGCGCCGGGCTGGTCGTCATGCTCGTCGCGAACGCGCTGCTGCTCCGGGTCGGCCTGGCACCGCTGCAACGCCTCACCCGTGCGATGACCACCATCGACCTGCTCCGCCCCGGACCCCGCCCCGCGGTCACCGGGCACGCCGGCATCGCCGCCCTGATCAGCACGTTCAACGCCATGCTCGACCGACTCGAAGCCGACCGCGCCGCCAGCAACGCCCGCGCGCTGTCCGCCCAGGAGAACGAGAGACGGCGCATCGCCCAGGAACTCCACGACGAGATCGGCCAGACGCTGACGGCCGTCCTCCTGCAGATCAGCCGCGTCGCCGACCACGCCCCGCCCGACCTACGCCCCGAACTGCACCAGGTTCAGGAGACCACCCGTGACAGCCTCGACGAGATCCGGCGCATCGCCCGCCGCCTGCGACCCGGCGTCCTGGAAGAACTCGGCCTGGTCGCCGCCCTGCGCTCACTGTTCGCGGAGATCTCCCACCACAGCGGCCTGCAGGTCCGCCGTGACTTCGCACCCGATCTACCCGCACTCACCGAGGAAGTCGAATTGGTGCTCTACCGCGTGGCCCAGGAAGGCCTCACCAACGTCGCCCGGCACGCCGGCGCCAACCGGGTCGACATCACGCTCATCCCGCACCGCAACGGCGTGCGGTTACGGATCCGCGACGACGGACGCGGCATCGACGGCCAACCGGAAGGCGCCGGCATCCGCGGCATGCGCGAACGGGCACTGCTCGTCGGCGCCCACCTCAGCATCGGCCCCGGTTCCGACGGCGGCACCCAGGTCACCCTCGACGTGCCCGGCCCGGCGGGACTGACATGACCGCACCCGTCCGCATCCTGCTGGCCGACGACCACGCACTGGTACGCCGCGGCGTCCGGCTCATCCTTGACGGCGAACCCGACCTGACCGTCGTCGCCGAGGCCAGCGACGGCGCCGAAGCCGTCGAACAAGCCCGGCTACACCACCCGGACCTGGCCATCCTCGACATCGCGATGCCCCGGCTCACCGGCCTGCAAGCCACCCGTGAGCTCATCAGAGAGCAACCGGGCCTGCGGGTACTGATCCTGACCATGTACGACAACGAACAGTTCTTCTTCGAAGGACTCCGAGCAGGCGCCAACGGATACGTCCTCAAATCCGTCGCCGACCGCGACCTCGTCGAGGCATGCCGGGCCGCCATGCGCGACGAACCGTTCCTCTACCCCGGCGCCGTCACCGCGCTGATCCGTAACTACCTCGATCGCGTCCGCAACGGCGAACCGGTACCCGAACGAGCCATCACCGGCCGCGAGGAAGAGATCCTCAAACTCGTCGCCGAAGGGCACTCCTCGAAGGAGATCGCCGAACTGCTGTTCATCAGCATCAAGACCGTCGAGCGGCACAGAAGCAATCTGCTGCAGAAACTGGGCCTACGAAACCGGCTCGAACTCACCAGATACGCCATCCGCGCGGGCCTCATCGAACCCTGACCAGACCCACCACAGCCTTCCACACACCACTGTCCCACACGGTGAGTGCCGAACTCGGCTGGCCGAGCCGCCGGGGGAGGAGCCCCGCTCAGCCGCAAGATTCCCTCAAGATCATTGCATCGATGGACTTCGACGATCATGCTGGTCAACACGCGCCACGATCAACTCGTCGGAGGCCACATGAGACGCCAGCGACCCACCCTCATCGCCGTGTCCACCCTCATCGCCGTCACCCTCACCACCGCAGCCACCCCCGCCAACGCCCAACGTGCCGCACCACCCGACCAGGTCACCGCCCTCACCGCCCACCAGGCCGACGGATACACCACCCTCGCCTGGCAACCCGTCGACGACGCCACCGACTACCAGATCGAACGCACCCCCGTCGACGCCGACAACACCCCCACCGGCACACCCACCATCGTCGGCATCTGGCGACCCAACCGCCAGATCAACCAACAGGCACCCACCTTCGCCGACGCCGGCTACAACCCCGGCGACACCTTCCAATGGCGCGTACGCGCCCGCACCGGCACCACCGAACAGCCCTACTCCGACCCGGTCACCGCCACCACCACCGCACCCTGGGGCAACCCCACCACCCCCGGCGAGCAACTACGCACCGGCTGGGAGACCACCCACGCCGCGCAGTACACCAGCGACACCGACGAGTACGCCTACACCGCCGCCATCGACGCCCTCAGCGACCGCGTACGCGTCGTCGAACTCGGCCGCACCGTCCAGAACCGCCCCATCAACATGCTCGTCATCGGCCACCCCACCCCGGCGGCCACCCCCGAAGCCGTCGCCGCCACCGCACCCGTGGCCATCAACTGCAACGTGCACGGCAACGAACCCGGCGACCGCGAAGCCTGCCTCATCATGGCCCGCCAACTCGCCTTCAGCACCGACCCCCGCATCACCGACCTGCTCAGCCACACCACCGTCCTGATCGTCCCCACCATCAACGGCGACGGCCGCGCCAACAACACCCGCGGCAACTCCACCGGCCAGGACCTCAACCGCGACTACTCCCTGATCCGCCAACCCGAAACCACCGCGTACATCAAAATGGTCCGCGACTACCGACCCGTCGCCGGCTACGACGGCCACGAGTTCGGCAACTCCCGCGCCGGCGACCTGCCGATGCTGCCCCCACGGCATCAGAACGTCGCCCAACCCATCTTCGACCAGTCCCAGGACATGATCGAAGGCCACATGTACGCCAAGGGCGCCCAAGCCGGCTGGTGGGCCTGCCCCTACGGCTGTGAAGGCGGCGGCAACGTCGGCCTCAGCGAGGAAACCATCCTGCGCAACACCCTCGGACTCAAGAACGTCACCAACTCCCTGCTGGAACTCCGCAGCTCCGGCGGCCAGACCCGCCCCGACGAGGGCAACACCGCCAACAACCGACGCCGCAAGACCTACTCCGCCCTGTGGACCTTCCACCAGTTCCTCGACTACCACCGCGCCGACCGCGCCGACATCCTGAAGGCCCGCAGCGAAGCCATCGAAACCCAAGCCGCCAACACCGGCCGGCTGGTCTTCCGCGGCTCCCGCCCCATCCCCGCCCACCCGGCACCGCACCCCGGCGACAGCCCACCACCGCTGGACGCACCCCCCGCCGACCTCATCCTCGACAACGCCCCGTGCGCCTACAAGCTCACCGACGAGCAGTACAACGGCGCACGCACCGACGGACCAGGCGGCGCGGGCAGCACAGTCGCGCAGCGCATCGCCGCGCACGGCTGGAAGGTCATCAAGACCGACGACGGCTACTACGTACCCCTCAACCAGCCCGAACGCGGCCTGATCCCGCTGCTGCTCGACACCAAGGGCGTGGAGAAGCTGACCGACGGCGAACGCGTCTACCCGACCCTCACCGGCCGGCGTAACGGACCGCTCGTCGTATCCGCCTTCACCTGCGCCGCCGACGCCACCATCAACGGCCCGGTCACCGTCCGGACGGGCGCCGCACTCGTCGCGACCGGAACGACCATCAGCGGACCAGTCAGCGCAACCCGCGCCAGCGGAGTCCTCCTCGCCGACACCACTGTCAACGGGCCACTGCAGATCACCAACACCACCGACGCGATCTCCATCATCGACGTCACCATCGCCGGCCCGGTCAACCTGTCCGGCAACACCACCGGCACCGACGCACCCCTGCTGGCCGGCAACACCATTCGCGGCCCGCTCACCTGCACCGCTAACAGCGCCGCCCCGACCAACCTCGGCGTCGCCAACACCGTGAACGGCCCGCGCACCAGCCAATGCGCGTCACTGTGACCGACGACTAGCGAGCCATCACGCCGGCGGCGCCGCGATCTCGTGGCCGTAGAGATTGAGACCGCGGCCGGCTGGGGTGCGC
>NZ_JBEZGJ010000165.1:0-16766 GCF_040649965.1 Micromonospora sp. NPDC048843 | reverse complement strand
GCAGCACGTCCGCGCCGACGAGTGCGTCAAGGGTGACGTTGATGAGTTGTACGGCGGTCGGGTTGAGCCATGGAACCTCCATCACGAGGGCCCCGGTGCTCGGAAGCACCGGGGCCCAAGGGTTGTGGGTCAGGAACACCATCTACCGACAGAACGTCGGCTTGTCTTGTCCGCACCAGCCGTCAGGGACGGCTTCGGGTGCGAGGATCGCATAAGCGTGACCGGAGACCACCTCTCGTTCGAGGGAAACTGCGGTGTCCGCGCCCAGCCCACGATTGCGACTGGCAGCGGGCGATCCAACGGTGTAATGCCCTCCCTTGCCTCTGATTTCCTCTGTCGTACTCCGTGCTGTCCGTCGGTGTCCGAGCCCCACGCGACTTCATGGCCCCAACACGTACGACGAACTCTCCTCACCTCGAGTGAAGCCCTGAACAAGCGTTGGCCCCACCCGCTGTCACACGCGTACTGCCTAACTGCGGCACATGTCTGCCGCCGAACCGAGCAGGACTTGCAAGATCCCTGCCCCACTCCTTCGCCCTCGTGCGGGGCGGCAACGTCAGCGTCTTTGTTTGCTCTGCTCTCGACCACAGGAACGTTAGTTGGCGACGGCGCGAATGTCTAGCGCTTCGCGCATAGATTTTCTCCGAGGACGGAGTAAGTCCTGCCGGTGCCAAGGCCAGCGGGCGCGGTGATCCTCTGGACCCACGACACCGCCGCCGCGTGCGCCGCACTTCCGGCCTGCGGCGCACAAAGTGCCCGGTGGGTGTCTACGGAGCGGCCGGCCTGAGGCGTTAATAGGGCGTGACGTTCGAGGAGTACGCGTTCGCTCGCACTTCGGCGCTGGTGCGGCTCGCCCGGCTGCTGACCGGTGACGAGCACCGAGCCGAGGATCTGGTTCAGGATGTCCTCGCGCGGGCGTACGCCCGGTGGGGTCGCATCTCACGGACGGACCGTCCTGATGCCTACGTCCGGCGCATGCTCGTCAACACCCACAACTCGTGGTGGCGTCGGCTCAGCAGCCGCGAGATCTCGGTTGCCGCGGTGCTCGATCGGGCGGGCGACGTGGACGAGGCCGCCGGGGTCGCCGAGCGCGACGCACTGTGGCGGCTGGTCTGTGATCTGCCGGCGCGTCAGCGCACTGTGATCGTTCTGCGCTACTACGAGGATCTCGACGACACGTCGATCGCCGAGATCCTCGCCTGTTCGACAGGCACGGTACGCACACACGCGAGGCGGGCCCTGGCGACGTTGCGTCAGCGGCAGGTTGCAGCTACCCACGCATGGGCAGGAGAGCTCTGATGTTCAGTGACCTCGACGAGCAGCTCGCCACCACGCTCAAGCGTCGGGCGGGCGGCGACATCGATCCGACGCCGATCGTGCAACGGGCCCGTCATCGTGGCCGGCGGTTGCGACTGCGGCGACGAGGACTGATCGCCGGCGGTGTGGCGGCGGCGTGTGCCGCTCTCACCTCGGTGGTGCTGGTGTTTCCGGGCGGCGGAACCACCGATGACCCGATCATGCCGGCCGCGGCGTTGATGCTGCCGGAGGCACAGAGCGGTGGGACCGTACGCCCCGAGGAGGTCGGTGCCGATCCCGCGACTGTGCACTTCTCGACCGAGACGCTGGTGAGCGATGCCAGTTCCGCGTCGTGGCGCACCGGGCGCGGCATCGAGAGCGTCGAGTTTCGCGGCCCGACCGGTCAGGCTCGTTTCGTGTTGGCGCGTACCGAAGATTTGCTGGACGGGCTCCAGCAAACGTTGTCCTCGCAGGGGCAACCGCAGGGACGGACCGAGGTGCGGGTCGGCGACCGCCCCGGGGTCGCCTGGTTCGATCCGTCCGGCGACCGGAAGCTGTGGTTCGTCCGCTGGCAACCCGCCGACGGGCTCTGGGCCCAGTTGGAGATCTACGCGACCACCCGGGACGAGGCGGCCGGTACGGCGAGCCGGGTCCGGTTCGATGGCGCCCACCGCTGTGTCGTGCCGTTCCGCCTGGAGTCGCTGCCGCCCGACGGACGGCTGCTGGAGTGCTCGGTCACGCTCGGCCGGTCGGCGCGGGACTCCTTCGTCGAGGGCTCTCTGGTGGTCGGTGACGCATCCGGTCGTTGGCTGACCGTTCGGGCGCAACTCGCCCCGGCCGGCGACGACGCCCGCCGCGGAGACCTTGTCGCGGGCCCCTACCGGGTCCGCCGACAAGGCAGGGACGTGCTGGAGATGGTGGTCAGGCCCTGCCACGTCGAGGCGTTCCGCAAGGGTCGGGGGAACGGCTACACCGAGGCGGAGGGCTTGGCGATCCTCGGCGGGTACCAGCCGGCCCGCGATCTCGACCGCCCGGACACCTGGTGACGCCGGGTGTCGCGGATCGGCCGGCTCAGACGGGCCCCAGCAGGGCAATCAGCGCGTCGTCGCCCTGGCCGAGCTGCGCAGCGCCGGTCGCTGGCGCGACCAGGAACCGGCGGCAGCCGTCGAGTTCCACGTACCGGTCGGGGCCCGCACCTTCGAGCGGGCGTAGCACCGCGAAGCGGGTCGCTGGGGTGGCACAGTCGACCACTGCCCGGCGGTTGGACAGCGCCCGGAACACGCCCGCCTGGCGCTCGGTCGGCAGCGGACCGCCGTACACGAAATCGCCGGCCGGTTTCTCGCCCTCCTGGAGCGACGCGGGCACCTGGTAGACGCAGAGGCGCAGCGGCCCGGCGGCCGGCGGTAGCCCCGGCCCGGGCGGTCCTGGGCTACCGTTTCGGGTCTGCACCCACACCATGTCCGTCCACTGCTGCGCGCATCCGGCGGCCTCGGCCGCCGCGGATTCGATCTGCCGGATGGTACGGGTGTCCACCGTGGTCCATTGCGGCCCGGCCAACGCGGCGATCACGTCGGGGTGAGGCTTGCCGCAGGAGTCCGTCGGGATGTGCGGCCGCAGCCAGCGCCCCCGATCGTCCACCAGGGCCAACCACGGCGGGATGACCATTTCGAGGGTGCAGGCGACCTCCCCGCCGGTCTGCTCGCTGGGCAGGCGTAGCGCGGTGAGCAACGGTGTGATCTGCTCGGCGCGCCGCTCGGTGGCGATCTGCTCCTGGCCGCCGTCGGGGCCCGGCCGAATTTCGCGCCCGCAGATCACGGCAGCGACCGCTGTGAACGCGCTGTCGATGCGACCGATCGTCGGCTCTTTCACTGCCGACGGAGGCGTCTCCGTGGTCGGCACCGTGATCACCTCGCCGGCCCGGGGTGCCGCCTTGGCACAGGAGGTCCACCCGTCGACGACCTCGGCCGGACCGGGCTCCCTCGGATCGCCCGGCCCGATCACCGTGCCACCGCAGCCACCCAGCACCATGCCGAGCAGTGCCACCGCCAGTACCGTCCGGGACGAGCGCATCCGGCTCACCACCCTTCCACCCGAGGATGAGACGGGCGACAGACGCGTCCGGTTCCGGCCGGCCGGCCGGCCCGCGGCGTGACGAGGGTGACCGGCACGGACGTCGCCGGCCGGGCCCGGGGCGTCCGCCGGCAGAATGGCCGAATGGCACATCTGGGACTTGTCACGCTGCTGGTCACTGAGTACGACGAGGCGATCGACTTCTACGTCGGCGACCTCGGTTTCGAGCTGGTGGAGGACACCGCCCGACCCGACGGTTCACGCTGGGTGGTGGTCCGCCCAGCGGGGGCCCGGGAGACGGCAGTGCTCCTTGCCCGGCCGAGCAGCGCCGAGCAGCAGGCTCGGATCGGCGACCAGACCGGCGGCCGGGTCGGGCTGTTCCTCTATACGGAGGATTTCGCCCGGGACCACGCCCGGATGGTGGCGGCCGGGGTGCGTTTTCTGGAGGAACCGCGCCACGAGGCGTACGGTTCGGTAGCGGTGTTCGTCGATATCTACGGCAACCGCTGGGACCTCCTTCAGCCCCGCAGCACAGAGTGACACATTAGCGACACTCCGCACGCAAGGGATCACCCCGTCACGGTCCGCCATGCTATTGTCCGATGTCGATCTACGCCGTGTGGACCCGGACCGGGTCGTTGTCGGAAGGACACTTCCCGATGCCGGCCGTTGCCACCCCAACCGTGCCGCCGCCCGCGCTGGACAACCCGGCCGGCGGGGCCCTGGGCCTCATCTTCACCACGCTCCCAGCGCTGCTCCGGCTGAGCTGCGGGGTGTTCGGCGCGGCGGTGGCCGTGTCGGTGCAGACCCCGCCGGTGCAGCAGGCGGTGTTGCTGCCCGCTGTGGCAGTACTGACCGGCTGGTCGCTCTGGTACGCGCACCGCGCGTTGCGCCACGGCATCGGCCCCGGCCTCGTCGGCGGTGACGTGGCCGTCACCGCGCTCACCTGCCTGCTCATCCCGGTGTTGGTGGCGCCCGAGGTGCTGCCCGGCGAGGGCAGTTGGATCGCCGTGCTGGCCAGCACCACGGTGATCAACACGCAGGCCACTACCTCGGCCCGCTGGTCGATCCCGGCCGGTCTACTCGTGATAGCCACCTACGTGACAGGGGCGCAGGCCGCCGGCAACCCCACCGAAGCCAGGGCACACGCGGCCACGCTACTGGCGCAGACCGCCTGCACGGCGATGATGGCGGCGGTCATGCGCCGACGCATCGGCCGGGCGGATCGCGCCTTCGTCGAACACCAGCGGCTGACCCGGGAGGCGTTGGTAGCGCGCGCCGCCCGCGAGGCCGAACGCCAACAGAACCGCGACCTGCACGACACAGTGCTCGGGACGCTGACCATGGTCGGGCTCGGTGCGGTGGCTGGGCCCTCGGCCGCCTTCCGGGACCGGTGCGCGGCCGACCTGCGTACCCTCGTCTCGCTCACCGACGTCGGCCCGGTGGCCGGCGACGGCCCGGTGCCGCTCGACGGGCAGTTGCGGTTGGTGGTCGCCCGGCTGCCCGAGCTCGCGGTACGGCTGGACTTGGCGTCCTGCGCCGTCCCGGTCGGGGTGGCCGACGCGATCAGCGAGAGCGCCTACGCGGCGCTGTCCAACGTGGTCCGCCACGCGCCGGGCGCCGGGGCCACGCTGCGGCTGACGCGCGACGCGATCGGCGTCGTGGTCGAGGTCGCCGACGACGGCCCCGGCTTCGACCTGGCCACAGTCCCACCGCACCGGTACGGGTTACGCGAGTCGATCCGCGGCCGGATGGCGACGGTCGGTGGCCGGGCCGACGTGCACTCGACCGTCGGCGCGGGCACCCGGATTCGGCTGGAGTGGCCCGGTGTCGGCTGACCTGAACACCCCGGCGCACGTCAGCGACGCACCGGAGGCACCGGACCGGACCAACGTTCCGACGCCCCGCGAGCCGGACTCCCCTGCGGCGCTCGCCGCGCCGGCCGCCGTGGCGCACGCGTCCGACCGGGGTGCCCGGATCGCCGCCGTCGCCATCGCGTTGGCCTGGCACGTCGCGATCGCGCTGCCGGCGGTGCTGTCCGCCCGCGCGGAGTTCGCCGCGCCAGCGGTGGTGCTCGGCGCCTGGATCCTGGTCGCGGTGACCGGCGCGGTGGCCGGGGTGCGGCTGCTGCAAGGCTCGCCACTGCCGCCGTGGCCGCTGGCCGGGCTGTTGCTGCTCGTCGACGCGGCCGTCTTCGCCGCGGCCGGCGAGCGGCAGTTGTTCACCGCCGCCAACTGGGTGTGGGGCACGCTCGGCTGGTTCTTCGTGCTGGCGGTCTGGGGTCGGCGCGTCGTGGGGCTGATCGCGCTCCTCGGCACGCACGCGTTGATCGCCCTGGTCGCCGTGCTCGTGCACGGCCCCGATCCGGCGGACGTGGCCCGTTACGTGATGTACGTCTACGGCACGTTCTCCCTGCCGGTGGCGGTCTTCGTGGGCAGCACCGTCATCGTCGGCCTGGCTCGGGAACGGGCCGCCGTCTCGGCCGCCGGTCACGCGATGGCCGCGGAGCGGGATGCCGCCGAGCGGGGCCTTCGGGAACGCCGGGACCGGCTCGCCCTGGTCAGCTCGGCGGCCGGGCGTGTCCTCGGCGATCTGGCCGCCGGACAGGCCGACCCGGACGACCCGGAGGTGCAGCGGCGGTGCATGCTGGCCGCCGCTCGGCTGCGCCGGCTGATCGCCGAGTCCGACGATGTGCCCGACCCGCTGTTGCACGAGTTGCGAGCCGCCGCCGATCTGGCGGAACGCAACGGCCTTCCGATCGACCTGGTCACCATCGGCACCCCGCCGCCGCTGCCGGTGGAGGTCCGCCGCAGGCTGGCCGACCCGCTCACCGGCACCCTCGCCGACGCCCGGGGATGGGCGCGTCTGACAGTGGTCTCCGGCTCGGACGAGGTGGTGGTCAGCCTGGTCACGCCGGACCGGGAGGGGCCGGAGTCGACCGGCCCACCCCCCGGGGATCACGACGACGGGCCGGTGCAGTACCTCTACGAACGGGACGGGAACATCAGATGGGCGCAGACCCGGTGGCGGCGGTGACCGGCGATCGGCCGGTCGGGGTGGCGATCGTCGACGACCATCCGGTGGTGGTCGAGGGGGTCCGCGCCTGGCTCGCCACCGAGCCCCGCCTGACGGTGCTCGCCACCGGCGACGACCCGGACGCGGTGCTGCGGGCGGCGCCGGACGCCGACGTCATCCTGCTCGATCTGCGACTGCACGGGCGGATGGCGTTGGACAAGTTGGCCGAGCTGAGCGCCGCCGGCCGGCGGGTGGTGGTCTATTCGGAGCACACCGACCCGCAGACGATGCTCGCCGCGCTGGACGCCGGGGCGGTGGCGTTCCTGGCCAAGCACGAGGGCCGGGAACACTGCGTGGAAACTGTGCTGGCCGCCGCGAGCGACCGCCCGTACGTGCCGCCGGCGCTGGCCGGTGCGATGGTAGGCGACCCCCGGCCGGACCGGCCGATGTTGTCCGACAAGGAGCGTGAGGCGCTGCTGCTCTGGTTCCAGTCGATGTCGAAGGCGTCGGTGGCCCGGCGGATGCAGATCAGCGAGCACACTGTGAAGCAGTACGTCGACCGGGCACGGATCAAGTACACCCGGGCGGGGCGACCAGCCGCCACAAAGGCGGCACTACTCGCCCGTGCGATCGAGGACGGTCTCGTCCGCCCGGAGGAGATCGGCATCTACCGGTCACAGGCGACACACGACCGGCCGACCCCCTAACAGGCGTCATGACAGGGGCGCTCCGCTCCGGAAGGCTTCAGTACACAGCCAGCTGACCGGAAGGTCGTGACGATGCACGCCGACGCGTCCCCCTTCTTCATCGGTCCCCACCGGTTCGACGCCCCCGACGACGACGTGGGCCCGACCCTGGACCGCCGCTACAACCTCCGACCGATGCCCGGCGAGCGGTTGCTCGGGCGACACCAGCTGCTCGTCGCGGGCTACCTGCTCGGGCCGAGCGAGGTGCGCCGCCGTTGGCAGTTGCCCGAGCCGGTCGCAGTGACAGTCACCGACCAGCGGATCTGCTGGGTGGGCAGTGGCTCGCAGCTGTCGCTGGTCGGCGACGGCACGCACCGGGCCCGACCGCCGGCCCGACTGAACGGCCTGATGAGCGGTCAGATCCGCTGGCAGTGGCCGTCCCGGTTGGAGCTGCCGACGAGCGCGCCGGACGCCCCGGCGCAGTTGCTGATCGTCTGCGACGCGCTGCGCACCATTCAGCAGCCGGCGTTGGCCCTCAGCGGGACGACCGCCGAGGTCGTGGCGCTGGCCCGGCAGGTCCGCCGGGCGGTGGCCATGTTCCGGCTCAACCGTCCACAACTGGTCGACCTCTCGGCCCAGGAGCGCGACGTGCTGCTGCTGCGGGCCGGTCCCGGTCTGCTCGCCGGCGACACCCGGATCACGCTGCCCGGCTCGTTGCCTGTGGAGTTCCACTCCCGGGACGACTACTACCGCTCGAGACCGGACCCGACAACGTGGGGCGGGCTCGCAGGCGGCGCAGCGTCCGGGCATCGGTGAAGCCGACGGCCCGCGCGGCGGCTTCCACTGTGCTGCCGTGCCCGATCCCAGCAAGCTGAGGAGCGTGTCGCAGCCGCGGGCCGGCTCGCGGGCCGAGGACTTCGACACGCTCCTCCAGCGTCAGGCGCTGGGGGCGCGGTGTTCGGAGGCGGCGTCCAGAGCGGCGGCCTCCTCCGGCGTGGGCGCGCTGCCGCCCAGGTGCGCCGGCTGCCACCAGGTGTCGTCCGGACCGGCGGGGGTGTCCGGATAATCCCGCTGCGCCCGGTCGACGAGGGTGCTGAGGCGGGCGGTCAGCTCCGCGGCCAGCACGTTCGGGTCCGGGAAGTCCGCCGGGTTGATCGGCTCGCCGATCAGGATGGTGATCGGCGTGTGCCGACGGGTCAGGGTGCGCGGGCGACCCTTGGTCCAGAGGCGTTGGGTGCCCCACAACGCGACAGGCAGCACCGGCACCTTCGCCGAGCGGGCCATCCGGACCGTGCCGCTCTTGAGCTCCTTGACCGTGAACGACCGGCTGATCGTCGCCTCGGGGAAGACGCCGACGACCTCGCCCTGCTTGAGCGCGCCCACGGCGGCGCGGAACGAGGCGGCACCGGCCTGCCGGTCCACCGGAATGTGCCGCATCCCGCGCATCAGCGGACCGGAGATCCTGTGCGTGAAGACCGAGTCCTTTGCCATGAAGCGGACCAGCCGGCCAGACGCGTTAGCGCCCAGACCGGCGAAGATGAAGTCGAGGTAGCTGACGTGGTTGCTGGCCAGCACCGCCCCGCCCGTGCGGGGTACGTGGTGGGCGCCCTCGATGGTGATCTTCAGGTCGAGGACCCGGAACAGCGTCTTGGCGGCGGCGATAACGGGCGGGTACACGAGCTCCGGCATTCGCAGAATCTACCCTGACCGGCTGGGGACCGGCTGGGTGGAGAACCGGCGGCGTCGCGGGTGGCGCGCCACCGCCGGTTCGGCGGCCCAGTCGGTCAGTCGCCGAGGTTGTCCAGGTCCAGTCGCCCCCGGGCGAACGCGTCCACCCGGCCCCACCGACCCGGGATGTCCAGCACCTCGATGCGGCCCATCCCCACCGGCAGCCGTGGCTCGACCGCGAGGTGACCCTCGTGCGGCTCCAGACCGAGCATGGTGCGCAGCAGCAACAGCGGCGTACCCGTCGACCAGGCCTGCGGGCTACACGCCGTCGGGTACTCCACCGGGAACTTGGTCAGCTCCCGCGGGTAACCGCCGAACGCCTCCGGCAACCGGCCGTCGAAGTACGTGGCCGCGTCCAGGATGCCGTTGGCGATGGTCGCGGCCTCCTCGGCGAAGCCGTAGCGGCGCAGGCCCCAGGCGATGAACGAGTTGTCGAACGGCCAGATCGTGCCGTTGTGGTAGCCGATGGGGTTGTAGCGGGCCTCCCCCTCGGCGAGGGTGCGCACCCCCCAGCCGGAGAAGAGCCGCGGCCCGACCAGGTGCGCGGCGAGTTTCTCCGCCCGCTCGGGTTCGACGATCCCGCTCCACAGCAGGTGGCCGATGTTGGAGCTGAGGATGTCGCACTGCCGGCCGTCCGGGTCCAGGGCCAGGGCGAAGTACTCGCCGTCGTCCACCCACCAGTCCCTGTTGAACCGCTCCTTCAGCTCTGCCGCCTCCCGCTCCAACTGGTCGGCGTACTCCGGGTCACCCCAGAACTCGCGCGCCAACCGGGCCGCGCGGACCTTCGCGTCGTACGCGTACCCCTGCACCTCGCAGGTGGCCCGTGGGAACGGTGGCAGCGTGCCGTCGGAGTAGGAGATCGAGTCCCAGGAGTCCTTCCAGCACTGGTTCTCCAGGCCGGTGTCGGTGTTGCGTCGCTCGTACCAGATGTAGCCGGTGCCGACCAGGTCGGCGTAGTTGTCGATCCACCTCAGCGCGGCCCGGGACTCCTGCTCCAACTCCTTGACCAGCGCGACGTCCCCGCTCCACCGCTCGTACTCGTCGAGCAGCACGATGAACAGCGGCGTCGCGTCGACCGAGCCGTAGTACGGCGAGTGCGGCTGCTCCTCGAAGGCCGCGGTCTCGCCGTAGCGCATCTCGTGCAGGATGCGCCCCGGGTCCTCGTCCCGGAAGTCGTCGAACCGGCTGCCCTGCAACGACGCCAGGATGCGCAGCGTCGTCTTCGACAACTGCGGGGTGAACGGCAGCGTCTGCAGGCAGGTGAGGATGCTGTCCCGGCCGAACATGGTCATGAACCAGGGCAGACCGGCGGCTGGCAGGGTGGCGCCGCCCAGCGACAGTGGCGAGAAACGCAGCGCCGCCAGGTCGATCAGGCTGCGCCGGTACGTGCTGGCCACCCGGCCGTGCTCACTGTTGACCTTCGGTGCGTCGGCGATCCACTTCTCCAGGTCGTGCTGGAGGGCGAGCCGCTCGGTGCCGTGTTTGCGCAGCCCGAAGCGCAGGTCCCGGCCGCCGGGCCCGACCGCGTGGGTCTGCACGTCGATCGAGGCGTCCCACTGCTCGTTGGGCTCCAGGTGCACCGTGTACGCGAAGCCCTTGCTGTCGTACCGGGCCGACATCGACGACGAGATGACGGTCTCCCGCCGGAAGTTCCCCCGCCGGTACCCCAGCCGCAGCCGGTCCGACTCCACCTCGGTGTAGATCTCGCCCTTCTTGTTCAGGATCTCGTCCTTGACCTGGAACAGGTCGGCGAAGTCCGACGCCGCGTCCATCCGGACTTCCAGGTCGACCGGCTTCTCGTCGTGGTTGAGGATGGTCAGCTGCTCACAGAAGCTGCCGCCCACAGTGCGCTCCCGGATGATCGACAGCTTCGCGTCCACGTAGTGCGTGGCCATCCCCGGGACCAGGAAGAATCGCGACTCGAAGTACTGCAGGTCGTCGTAGGAGAGCGAGTTGAGTCGCTCACCGTTGACTGTCAGCACCCAGGTCGACAGGAACCGGGTGTCGATGGAGAAGAGCCCGGTGGGCTCGCTCGGCGTCGCCTCGATGTCACCGGTGTCCTCGCAGACGACGAACGTGTTGCCGTCCAGGATCCGGATCGTGTTGCTCTGCCCCATCAGTGCACCTCCCCGGCGAATCGCCGACGCGGCCCACGGGCGTCCGGGGAACCCGGGAAGATCCGCTCGACCTGTACGACGAGGCGCGCGTCACCGGACACGGTCATGTCCCCCCGCAGCAGCGCGGCCAGGCCGTGCTCGCGCCCCGAGGCGATGTCGTCGAAGAGGACGGGGCTGGCGCCGATCACCGTGTCGGCCTCCTGGTCCTCCTGACTGACGTTCAGCCGACCGTGGTCGATCCTCAGCAGCCAGTGCCGGGTCTGCGCCCCCTCGTGCAGGTCGATCCGCAGCGTCCCGGAGGTCTTGGCCAGCAGGGGTTCGTACCCCCGCCGGTCCAGGTCCTCGAAGAACCTCGTGGTCGCGTCCACCATCGGGTCACTCCTCCCAGTTGCCGGGCCCGGGATCCCACCCACCGCGCTCGCGTCGCACGGATGGCCGGCGTTGCACGTCCCCGCACGGGTCCCCGCCACTCCCCCGGTCAACCTCGCCCAATTCGGGTGACCCGACCTTGATCACCCACCCCGCCCTGCGCCGGTGATCAAGAGCTTTGCGTCATCGCTTCCGGCGTGTCGTGACGCGAATCTCTTGATCACCGAAGGGGTGGAGACGCCACAGCGCCGGCCCTCCCGGACGGCGCAGGCGCCCGGCCAGCGCCACAGCGAACGCGGCCCGGTCGACGCCGCGCAGCACGCCCTTGCTCACCGGCGCGCGACCAGCCAGGCGATCACCGCGCCGACCGCGACCAGACCGACGAGCACCGGTACGAGGCGCTTGGTGACCGACCCGCCGGCGATGCTGAGCAGGTCGAGCGCCTCCGGCTCGGCGGTCGGCGCGACACGTACGGCATCGCCCGACGACGCGACCGGGGACGGTGCGACCGGCGGCGGCGAACCTGGCCGTGACGAGACCGTTGACGGCTCGACGGGTGAGGGTGCCACGGCGGCGGTGCTGGGCGTGGTCGCGACCGCCGTGGCGGACGCGGCCGGAGTTGGCTCGATCGGTGCGGCGGACGCCCCCGGGGCTGACTCGGGCGGCGCGGCGGACGCGGCCGCCACAGGTTCGGCGTCGGAATGCGGCACCGGCGGTTCGGCGGCGAGCTTGGCCTCCAGATTGGCGACGAACTGGGCCAGCAACTTGCCCGACACCTCCTTGATCATGCCGCTGCCGAACTGGGCCAGCCTGCCGGAGATCTTCAGATCGGTGTCCACACTGACCACCGTCCGGTCGCCGTCCGGCCGCAGGTGCGCGGTGACCAGCGCGGACGCCGTGCCGGCCGAGCGGGCGTCCCGGCCCTTCGCGTCGATAACCCCGCGGTACGCGGCGTCGTCCTTCTCGACGAACCGGGCGGTGCCCGCGAACTCCGAGACGACCGGTCCGACCTTGACCCGCACCCGGCCCTGGTAGACGTCGCCGTCGACGTCGGTCAGCTGGGCGCCCGGCAGGCACGGTGCGAGCCCTTCCAGGTCGGTGAGCACCGCCCAGGCCCGTTCGATCGGGACGGTGACCGCGAACTCGTTGGTGATCTTCATGGCGGACTCTCCTGGTAGGCGCCGAGCGCGGCGGCGACCACGGCGCGGTCGTCGGGGGTCTTGGCGATGGTGCCGATGGTCTGGACGACACCGTCGGCGGCCAGATCGGTGACGCCCAGCACGGACAGCGCGCCCACCCAGTCGATGGTCTCCGCCATCCCGGGCGCCTTCTCCAACTCCCGGTGGCGTACGACGCCGATGAACTGCACGGCCGTCTGGATCAGCGGCTCGGTCGCGCCCGGTACGGCCCGGCGGACGATCTCCACGGCGCGGGAGGGCTCGGGGAAGTCGATCCAGTGGTACAGGCAGCGGCGGCGCAGCGCGTCGTGCAACTCCCGGCTGCGGTTGGAGGTGAGCACCACGACCGGTGGCGTGCGGGCGGTGAAGGTGCCGAGTTCGGGGATCGTGATGCCGGCCTCGCCGAGGAACTCGAACAGCAGCGCCTCGAACTCGTCGTCGGCCCGGTCGATCTCGTCGATCAGCAGCACCGGCGGGACCGGCCCACTGTGGCGTACGGCCCGCAGGATCGGCCGTTCCTGGAGGTACTCGGCGCTGAACAGATCCGCGTCGGTGAGCCGGGTGTGGTGCGCCTCGGCGAGCCGGATCGCCAGCAGCTGCCGCTGGTAGTTCCACTCGTAGAGCGCCTCGCCAGCGGTGAGCCCCTCGTAGCACTGCAACCGGATCAGCGGTGTCTCCAGCGCGCGGGCCAACGCCTTCGCGGCGGCGGTCTTGCCGACCCCCGGCTCGCCCTCCAGCAGCAGTGGCCGACCGAGGCGCAGGGCCAGGAACAGCGCCATCGCCATGCCGTCGTCGACCAGGTAGTCGACGGCGTCGAGGCGGTGCCGGACGGCCTGGGCGTCCTTCATGCCTCGCCCGCCAGCAGGCGCTCGTAGTCGGCTCGGGTGTCCACGTCGATCGGCACCGGCCCGTCGACCGTCACCTCGGTCACCGGGTGGCGCCCGGAGTGCAGGAGCTTCCAGACGGCCTTGTCGCCGTGCAGGTCGTACAACTCGGGCAGCACCTCCCGGCCGAAGCGGAAGGGATGGCCCAGGCCGTCCGCGTACCGGCACACGGCCAGCGGGGTGCTCGCCGCGGCGACCCGGCGGACGTCAGCGGCGCGGACGCCGGGCTGGTCGCCGAGGAGCAGCACCAGCGCGTCGGCGCGCGGGTCCACCGCCCGGGCGGTGGTGCGCACCGACGACCCGCAGCCGGTGCTGAACGCCGGGTTCTGCACGACCTGGCATCCGGTCAGGTCCACCCGGTCGCGGATGTCGCCAGCCGCGCCGCCGAGGGTGACGAGCAACTGGTCGAAGCCGCACGAGCGGGCCAGGTCGAGTGTGGCGTCGAGCAGCGTCCGCCCCCGGTACGGGAGCAGTTGCTTGGCCTCGCCGAACCGCACCGACGCTCCAGCGGCGAGCACCACGCCGGTCAGGAACACCTGTCACGCCGCCGTGTAACTCGCGAGGCAACCGGCGCAGCAGAACCAGAAGTCCTGCCCGTCGACGCGCGCGTGCGGCGTCTCCGCCCCGACCAGCACTGTCATCCCACACACCGGGTCGAGGGCCTGCTGCGGTCGGGCGGCCGGCGCGCCGGAGGCCGGGGCCAGCCCGTCCACCCGGATGGCCCGGACCACCTCACCCATGATCGCCAGGGCGATCTCCGCTGGCGTGCGGGCGCCGATCTCCAGCCCGGCCGGGGTGTGGACGCGGGCGCGTTCCGGGTCGGTGAGGCCCAGCTCGTCGAGCAGGGCCGTGCCGCGTTTGCCGCTGGCCACCAACGCGATGAACCCGACGCCGGCGTCGAGTGCGGCCCGGATCGCCTCCGGCTCGCCAGTGCCCAACCCGGCCACCACCACAGCGGTGCAGCCGGTGCTGTCGTCGGCGGCGACGACGTCGAAGTCGAGGAACCCGGCCAGGGTCGCCACGGCGGCGCTGATCGGGGTGTCACCGACCACGCGCAGCGCCGGCGCCGGCAGCATCGGTCGGAGGAAGACCTCGATCGCCCCACCGGAGTGGCACGGGTTCACCACCACCCGCGCCCCCGGCGTCTCGGGGAACGGTGCCGCGCCCTCCGGCAGCACCCGCAGCAGCAGGGCGGTGCCGTCGCGCAGGGTGTCGAGGGCGGCGGCCCGTACCGAACTCTGCGCGCACACCCCGCCCACGAAGCCCTCGATCGAGCCGTCGGACCGGATCACCGCGTCGTCGCCCGGCCGGGCCGACGTCGGATCCTGCGCGCGGACCACTGTGGCGTGGACGAACGGCTCCCGGGTGTCGGTCAGCTCCCGGGCGCGTTCGGCGATGGTGGTCATTCTCGGCTCCTCAGATCGGCGGCCGGGCCTGGCCGCGCATCGCGTCCCAGACCCGCGACGGCGTCAGCGGCATGTCGGCGTGGCGGACGCCGAAGGGCTTCAGGGCGTCGATGACCGCGTTGACGATCGCGGGCGGCGACCCCACCGTGGCGGACTCGCCCACGCCCTTCGCGCCGATCGGGTGGTGCGGCGACGGCGTGACGGTGAAACCGGTCTCCCAGTCGGGCACCTCCAGCGACGTCGGGATCAGGTAGTCCATCAGGGACGCGCCGAGGCAGTTGCCGTCCTCGTCGAACGCGATCATCTCCATCAGCGCCATACCGACCCCGTCGGTCAAACCGCCGTGCACCTGCCCCTCGATGATCATCGGGTTGATCCGGGTGCCGCAGTCGTCGACGGCGATGAACCGTCGTACCTTCACCTGCGCCGTTCCTGGGTCGATGTCCACCACGCAGATGTACGCGCCGTGCGGATAGGTCAGGTTCGACGGGTTGTAGCAGATCTGCGCCTCCAACCCGCCCTCGATGCCCTCGGGCAGGTCGCCCGCGCCGTGCGCGCGCAGGGCGATGTCCTGGATCGTGACGGACCTGCCCGGGTCACCGGCGACGTGGAACGCGCCCTTCTCCCACTCCAGGTCGGCAACCGACACCTCGAGCATCCCCGAGGCGATGATCCGGGCCTTGTCGCGGACCTTCCGGGCCACCAGCGCCGCCGCCGCTCCCGAGACGGGCGTCGAACGGCTGCCGTACGTGCCGAGGCCGAACGGGGTGTTGTCGGTGTCGCCGTGCAGCACCTCGATGTCCGCCGGGGGGATCCCGATCTCCTCGGCGACGATCTGCGCGAACGTCGTCTCGTGCCCCTGCCCCTGCGACTGCACGCTGAGGCGTACCACTGCCTTCCCGGTCGGGTGGACGCGCAGCTCGCAGCCGTCGGCCATGCCCAGCCCGAGAATGTCCATGTCCTTGCGCGGTCCGGCACCGACGGCCTCGGTGAAGAACGCGATGCCGATGCCCATCAGCTCGCCCCGGGCCCGCTTCTCGGCCTGCTCGCGGCGCAACTCGTCGTAGCCGGCCATCTCCATCGCCAACCGCATCGTCGGCTCGTAGTTGCCCGAGTCGTACACCCAGCCGGTCTTCGTCGTGTACGGGAACTGCTCCGGCTGGATGAAGTTCTTCAGGCGCAGCTCGGCCGGGTCCATGCCGAGTTCGTCGGCGAGGCAGTCGACGATCCGCTCGACCAGGTAGACCGCCTCGGTGATCCGGAACGAGCAGGCGTACGCGACGCCGCCGGGCGCCTTGTTGGTGTAGACCGCCGTCATCTTGCAGTAGGCGGCCTCGATGTCGTAGCTGCCGGTGAAGACCCCGAAGAAGCCGGCCGGGTACTTCACCGGGGCGGCGGTGCCGTTGAACGCGCCGTGGTCGGCCAGCACGTTGGTGCGGATGCCGAGGATCCGGCCGTCGCGGGTCGCGGCGATCTCCCCGCGCATGATGTAGTCGCGGGCGAAACCGGTGCTGATCAGGTTCTCCGAGCGGTCCTCCATCCACTTCACCGGCTTGCCGGTGACGATCGAGGCGACGATCGCGCAGACGTACCCGGGGTAGATCGGCACCTTGTTGCCGAACCCGCCGCCGATGTCCGGCGAGATCACCTGGATCTTGTGCTCGGGCAGGCCGGCCACTATGGCGTAGAGGGTGCGGTGCGCGTGCGGGGCCTGGGTGGTCGACCAGAGCCGCAGCTTGCCGTCGACAGCGTCGTAGTCGGCGACCGCCCCGCACGTCTCCATCGGCGCCGGGTGTACCCGGGGGTAGACGAGATCCTGGCTGACCACGACGTCCGCGCGGGCGAAGACCGCCTCGGTGGCCGCCTCGTCGCCGGTCTCCCAGTCGAAGCAGTGGTTGTTCGTCTTGCCGTCCAGATCGTCGCGGATCAGCGGCGCGTCCGACTCCAACGCCCGACGCGCGTCGATCACCGGGTCGAGGACGTCGTACTCGACGTCGATCAGCTCCAGCGCGTCACG
>NZ_JBEZGJ010000164.1:0-16795 GCF_040649965.1 Micromonospora sp. NPDC048843 | reverse complement strand
CCAGCAGCCAGAACGGCGCGAGCATCTGCACGTACCGCCCGTAGATGGCGTCCAGCGGCTTGCCGTCCGTCGACCGCCGACCGCGTCGCCGACCGCCGACCGCCGACCGCCGACCGCGTCGCCGACCGCGACCGCTGGCCACGGGGCCGTTGGTCGTTGGTCATCGGGCTGGGGACGCCGCCTTGCACACTCTGGGGGGCAGATGACGTCGTCTGAATTGGCGGGTGTCCGTAGATCTTGGACAGTTTCCGTTCCGCGCTAACGGAAACTGTCCAAGATCTACGTTGGCGACGTAGCGGAGTGACGTGATCGGCGCCGAGTGATCCGCTCGGCCGGCGGGTACGTACCCCTGGGCGGGGACCGGCGGAGGGACACAGGCATGGCCGCAGTGGGGTACGGCGCGGATCGCGAACCGAAGTCAGGGCCGGAACCGTCCGGTGAGGCCGCACCGCGACGGTGGTCCACTGGTGCTCGCCTGTTGGTGGCTGCTGCCGCCGTCGTGTTGCTCCTGGGTGCGGCAGCGGTGGCCGTGATCGTCGCCGATCCCGACCACCTCGGCATGACCTACTCCAGCCAACGCGACGGCACTCGCCCCGACGGCACTCGC
Organism: Micromonospora sp. NPDC048843; assembly: GCF_040649965.1. Classification (NCBI taxonomy): domain Bacteria; kingdom Bacillati; phylum Actinomycetota; class Actinomycetes; order Micromonosporales; family Micromonosporaceae; genus Micromonospora; species Micromonospora sp. NPDC048843. Next base: position 16,188 of record NZ_JBEZGJ010000164.1, on the reverse strand, counting down.
CCCGACGGCACTCGCCCCGACGGCACTCGCCCCGACGGCACTCGCCCGGATGGCACTGGCCCCGGTGACGGCGGCCGTCCGGGGGGCGTCGTCGACCCGGACGCGGCTGAGGGCCGCCGCGGTGGTGCGGGTGCTGCTGCCGAGCAACCGTTGACAGCGCCGCTGGCGGGTCGGCGGGAGGGCACCTTCGTGCTCGCGGATGGGCTGTCTTCGTTCGAGCTGCGAGTCGCCGAGTTGGGCGATGACCTGTACCGGATCAGCACCCCGGCGGGCTCGGGCGTGGCGGGCCGACCGGCGGTGCGGGGGGAGACCGTGCGGCTCGACCTCGTGGAGTCCGGGACGCGCGGGCCGCGGGCCGTGCGGGTGTTGCTCAACGAGCGGGTCGCCTGGCGTATCCACCTCGTCGGCGGGGTGAGCAGTCAGGTGTTGGACCTGGTCCGGGCCCGGCTGCTGGGGGTGGAACTCGCCGGTGGTTCCAGCCGTACCGAGATTCTCCTGCCACCGATCACCGCCGCAGGCCCCGGCAATCCCACCGGCCCGCGCTCAGAGCAGCCCGCCAGCATCCTGGCCGTACGACTCACCGGTGGGACCAGCCAGCTCGACGTCCGGGTCCCGAGGGAGACCTCGGTACGGGTTCGGGCGGGAGCCGGTGCCGGCTCGGTGGTGGTACGTGACGACCGCTGGGACGGGGTGGCCGCGGGCTCGGTGCTGGGTACGCCGGGTTGGGACCGGTCGGCGGAGCGCCTGTACCTGGACCTGGTCGCCGGTGCCAACAGCGTGCTGGTCTCCTCCAGCAACCGCTGACCCACGCCAGGCCAACCCAACAGACGGGCCAGCCCACGCCAGGCCAGCCCAGGCCAGCCCACGCCAGGCCAGCCCAGGCCAGCCCACGCCAGGCCAGCCCAGGCCAGCCCAGGCCAGGCCAGCCCAGGCCAGGCCAGCCCAGGCCAGGCCAGCCCAGCCCAGGCCAGCCCAGGCCAGGCCAGCCCACGCCAGGCCAGCCCACGCCAGCCCACGCCAGGCCAGGCCAGCCCAACCCAACAGACGGGCGAGCCCGCGCCGGCCCCCGCCCTGACAACCACGCCCTGGTGAACCCCGCCCGCCCTGAACAGAAGCGCCGCGGTCGCGAATGGGCGTGCGCGTACAGTCGGGCGGTGGAGCGTACTGAATCAATGCTGGCGCAGACCCGACCGCCTGGCGTGGCCGACGTCGATCCCGGCAGTGTGTTGTTGCCTGGCCACGACGTGCCGTTGGGTCGGTACACCACTGTGCGGCGGCTGCTTCCGCAGCGCGCCCGCCGGATGGTCGGCGCGTGGTGTTTCGTTGATCATTTCGGCCCGGACGATGTGGCGCAGCGGCCCGGTGTGGAGGTGCCGCCGCACCCGCACACCGGGTTGCAGACGGTGACCTGGCTGCTCGACGGGGAGATTCTGCACCGGGACAGCCTCGGTAACGTGCAGCCGATCGTGCCCGGCCAACTGAACGTGATGACCTCCGGGAACGGTATCGCCCACTCGGAGCGCTCGCCGGCCACCCATCCGCCGGTGATGCACGGTGTGCAGCTCTGGGTGGCGCTGCCGGACCCGGCGCGGGCCGGAGCGGCCGACTTCGCGCACCACGCCGACCTGCCGCGCTGGCGGGACGGCGATCTGGACGTCACGGTGCTGGTCGGTGAGTTCGCCGGGGAGCGGTCACCGGCGGTGGTGCACACCCCGCTGGTGGGGGTGCAGTTGGAGCTGCGCGGCGAGGCGCCGGCGACGATGGCGTTGCGGCCCGATTTCGAGTACGCAGTGCTGGCGATGTCCGGGTCCGCGGAGGCGGCCGGGGTCGGGTTCGAGCCGGGGGCGCTGCTCTATCTGGGTTCGGGCCGCCGGGAGCTGACAGTGCGGGGCGGGGCCGGGGCCCGGTTGCTGCTGCTGGGTGGTACGCCGTTCGAGGAGCCGTTGGTGATGTGGTGGAACTTCGTGGGGCGGTCGCACGAGGAGATCGCCGCCGCCCGGGAGGACTGGATGGCCGGCGACGGGCGCTTCGGTGTGGTCGCCGACGATTCGGCGCCGCCGCTGCCGGCGCCCGCCCTGCCCACTACCCGCCTCAAGGCCCGCGACCGCACCGGCGGCCTACACGGCTGACGGGCATGTACGGCCGGTGTGTGGTCGGCAGGTGGCGCGGGTAGTCGCCGCCATGGCGGCGAGTTTGATCACTCCAATGGCGGACCGTAAACGTCTGGCGCGCCGGCTCGCCGGTGGCGGGCGGGGCTTCGCCGAGCAGTACGGGTTCCGGGTGACCAACAACCCGGCGAGCCTGTTCCAGGTGCTGTACCTGTCGGTGCTGCTGGCCCGTCGTGGTGACTTTCGGCGGGCGTTGGACGGGGCGCGGGCGTTGCGTGACGAGGGGTGGGACAGCGCGGCCCGGCTGGCGCGTTCCCTGCACGAGGAACGGGTCCGGGTGCTGCGCGCCAGCGGCCAACGCGGTGACGTGGACGCGTTGGCCGCTGTGCTGGGTGACCTGGCCCGGACGGTGATCGAGCGGTGCCGGGGTGATCTGCGCCGGCTGCGGGCGGTGGCGCACCACGACCCGGTCCGGGAGCGCGCGTTGCTGGCCGAGCTTCCGGGCGTGGATGATCAGGTCGTCGTCCTGTTTCTCCGCGAGGCGCAGGCGTTGTGGCGGGAGGTGGCCCCGGTCGCCGATCGGCGGGCGCTGGCCGCCGCGCGTCGGCTCGGGCTGGGCAGGTCGGCGGACGACCTGGCCGGCCTGGCCACTGGCGAGTCCGAGCAGTTGGCCTGGCTGGTGGGGGCGTTGGCCCGGGTCGACCTGGAGCATCGGTACGCGGAGGTGACCGGTCGGCAGTGACGTGCCCTGGCCCACACTTCCCCAAATTCTGACCAAACGGAGGATGTTCTGCCGTATGGTTGGACCCGGCAGTGCTGGCCGCTCGGTTCGAGCGGACCTCCACCGCCTGGTGACCGCGACCGGTTCGGATGCGGTTCACCGCCTGGGCAGGCTTGCGTGGCGCCCTAGGTCGCGGTTCGTGACCAGGGGCGCCCGCCTGTCCCGGCCCTTCGATCGGCCCCGCCCCGTGTCGTGCTCCGGGGGACTGCGCGGCCTACCGCGTCAACAGCCGTCACCGCGCCAGACCCGCCAGCAGGTTCACGGTCACAGCGATGATGAACGCGCCGAACAGGTACGACACCATCGAGTGGCGCAGCACCGTACGACGCATCTCGTTGCTGGTCAGGTTGGTGTCGGAGATCTGGAACGTCGTCCCGATGGTGAACGCGACGTACGCGAAGTCGGAGTAGCGCGGCGGTTCGGGCTGGTTGAAGTTCACCCCGCCGTCCGGGCCGGTGTAGTAGATCCGGGCGTACCGGGCGGCGAACACGGTGTGCACCACGAACCAGGAGAGCACCACGCTGAGCACGCCCACGCCGCTGTGCAGCTCCCGGGCCATCCCGGGGGGCGCGCTCTGCGCGCTGGCCACCACCAACCCGACGGCCAGCAGGCTGGCCAGGCAGGCGACGAGCAGCAGGGCGTCCCGGATCGCCCGGTTCGGATCCTCGTGGACGGCCAGTTGGGCGGTCCGCTCGGCGTCCATCGGCCAGATCTTGTGCCAGACGAGCACGAGCCAGCTCAGCGCGCCCACGTCCCAGCCGGCCAGCGCGGCGAGCGGCAGGGGCAGCAGCAGCGCGAAGACGCAGCCGGCGATGATGCCGACCACCGCCACGACGGCGAGCTGCTTCGCAGCCGGGAAACGTACGTCCGCTGGCCGGTCGGGGCCGGTCTGGGTCATTCGGGACGCTCCCGGGTCGGGGTGGTGGGCGCCACCGCCGGGTCAGATGCCGCGCAGGTGTTGCGAGACCCGGTTGTGCTTCTTGTCCCGGGCCTGCTCGGCCCGCTGGGCGGGACCGACCTCGGGCGCCGCCTCGATCCCGGCCGACCGGGCCACCTCGGTCCCGTTGGCGTAGTCGACCGGCGGCAGGGCGCGCAGCGCCTTCAGCACGTCCGGCGGGGCACCCTCCCGTTCGGCCTCTCGGACCACGTCGTCCTTCTCGGCCGGGTAGTCCAGGCTCGACAGGTACTGCAGGACGTCGGCGTAGCTCGCCATGGCGTGGGCTCCCTCGGGCATCGATGTGGTGACGACCGGCGGCGGTTACCCGCCCGCCGGCCTGTCACGCCCGCCCGGCACAGGAAACCGGCGCCGTTTCTCCTCGGCCGCCGCGGGTACCCGCAGGCGCCGACGCGAGTCCAAGGGAGTACGCGATGAACTACGACACCTTCATCGACCAGGTTTCCCAGCGCACCGCCACGTCGTCCGAACGGGCGGTCGAGCTGACCCGGGCCGTGTTGGAGACGTTCGCCGAGCGGTTGACCGGCGGTGAGGTCCTGGACCTGGCTGCCCAGTTGCCCCAACCGCTGCAACTGGTGCTCAAACCCAGCCCGAGCACCGAGCAGGCGGACCGGTTCGGCGCGGCGGAGTTCGTCGCCCGGGTCGCGTTGCGTGCCGGTGTGCCGGAGCCCGCCGCCGAGGACGCCAGTCGGGCGGTCTTCACCACCCTGCGCGAGGCGATCACCGGCGGTGAGTTCGATGACGTGGTGACCCAACTGCCACGTGACTATCGGGGCCTGGTCGAGCAGGCGATGGCCCCGGGCGCGACGTTGCGCCGCGGCTGACAGCGCTCGTACCGGGCACACACAGCGGTTTACCAGGGCAACCATCGATGTCCCGCTTGGCGTGGCGATTCCGCCTGGCCTAACCTTGTCGTGCGAGGGGAGTACTTCCCACGAACCATTCCGGTCAGTACGGCGCGCCCGGCGCGCCTCGGGTGGTTGCCCACTAGGTGGTGGGTGAAGGAGACCTCGAACATGACGGTGTTCGAGGAGACCCCACATGAGCCAAGTGTCGTATCTGTCCGCCGCCAGTGACCTGTCGTCGGTGGGCACGCCCACGCTGTGGGCGGTCACCATCATCGGGGTCCTCCTGCTGTTGGTGCTGGACTTCCTGGTCACCCGTCGCCCGCACGAGGTGTCAATGCGGGAGGCCATCGGCTGGTCGGCCTTCTACATAGCGCTGCCGCTGGCGTTCGGCGGCTGGCTCTGGTGGCGATTCGGCTCCCAGCAGGGCGTTGAATACCTGACCGGTTACCTGGTGGAGAAGTCGCTATCGGTCGACAACCTCTTCGTCTTCATGCTGCTGTTGGCGGCGTTCGCGGTGCCGGCGGTGCTCGCCCAGCGGGTGCTGCTCTACGGCATCGCCGGCGCGCTGGTGCTGCGGGCCGTCTTCATTGCCCTCGGCGCGGCGGCGTTGCAGACCCTCGACTTCGCCTTCCTGCTCTTCGCGATCATCCTCATCGCCACCGCTGTGAAGCTGCTGCGTGATGCCATGTCCGGGCATCAGCAGGAAGTCGACATCAACAAGATGCGGTCGGTGAAGCTGCTGCGCAAGGTCATGCCGGTGGTCGACGACTACCACGGCACCAAGATGACCGTCCGGCAGGGCGCGAAGCGGGCACTCACGCCGTTCGCCCTGGTGGTGGTTGCGGTGCTGGCCACCGACATCGTCTTCGCTGTCGACTCGGTACCGGCGGTCTACGGCATCACCGAGGACCCGTACCTGGTGTTCGCCACCAACGCGTTCGCCCTGCTCGGCCTGCGGGCGCTCTACTTCGTCCTGCACGCGGCGCTGAGTCGGCTGGTGCACCTCAGCTACGGGCTGGCCATCATCCTGGCGTTCATCGGCCTCAAGCTGGGTCTGCACTGGGCGCACGGCATCTGGGACAGCGTGCCGCAGATTCCCACCCTGGCCTCGCTCGGCGTGATCATCGGTGTGCTGGTGGTGGTCACCCTGACCAGTCTGCGCGCCACCCGGGGCGGCGACCTGCCCGAGGACCGCAAGGTGGTCGCGGAACGGCACTGACCGCGCCGCGCCGGCTGACGACGGCGTACGCGGGAAAGCTCCCGCTCCCACCGGCGCGGGTGGTACGACTGTGCAATGGGAATCGTGTCACCGGGCTTTCAGGGTCGGCCTCGAACACAGGAGCCGGCCCTGCCACCCGGTCAGTATCTGACCGAGGACTTTCCGGTGCTCTCGGCCGGCCCGACGCCCCGGGTGTCACTGGACACCTGGGAGTTCGTCATCTCCGCCGAGAACGGCAGCGAACACCGGTGGTCGTGGCAGGAGTTGATGGCCCTGCCGCAGGAGACGCCGATGGTGGACATCCACTGCGTCACCCGCTGGTCCAAACTCGGCACCAACTGGCAGGGCGTCTCACTGGACACGCTGCTGGCCAACGTCGACACGGGCGCGCACTTCGCGCTGGCGCACTCCTACGGCGGGTACACCACCAACCTGCCGCTCGACGACCTGCGCGGCGGCCAGGCCTGGGTGGTGCACACCTTCGACGGTGCCCCGCTGCCCGCTGAGCACGGCGGGCCGGCCCGACTCCTGGTCCCGCACCTGTACTTCTGGAAGTCCGCCAAGTGGGTGCGCGGCCTCCGACTCAAGACGATGGACGAGCCAGGGTTCTGGGAGACCGCCGGGTACCACGACTACGGCGACCCGTGGCGCGAACAGCGGTACCAGGGTGACTGAGCGCGCCGTGGCGACGAGCACCCAGCGCCGTACGCCCAACCGTTGGCAGGTCGGCCGGCTGGTGGAGCGCCGGGTGGAGACGCCGACCGCGCAGACCCTGGTGCTGGAGGTGCCGGACTGGCCGGGGCACCTGCCCGGGCAGCACGTCGACCTGCGGCTCACCGCCCCGGACGGTTACCAGGCGGCACGGTCGTACTCGATCGCCGGGCCGGCCGTGGACGGGCCGGGAGGGCCGCGCATCGAGGTGACAGTGCAGCGGGTGCACGACGGCGAGGTGTCGCCGTACCTCATTGATGTCTTTGGTGGCGGCGACCCGGTGGAGGTGCGCGGACCGCTCGGTGGCTGGTTCATCTGGCGGCCCGAGGAGACCGCGCCGGTGCAGCTCGTCGCGGGTGGGTCGGGAATCGTGCCGCTGATGGCGATGATCCGGGCGCGGCGGGCGGTGGGCAGCAAGGCGCCGTTCCGGCTGATCTACTCGGTGCGCACCCCCGGCGACGTGATCTACGCCGACGAGCTGCGCCGCCGGATCCGCGACGACTTCGGGCTGGACGTCGCGTACGTCTACACCCGGGAGGCGCCCGAGGGCTGGCGCGGCGAGCCGCACCGGATCGGGCTGGCCGACGTCAACACGCACGGGTGGCCACCGGACCTGGAACCTCTCACCTACGTCTGTGGCCCGACCGCGTTCGTGGAGACCGTGGCCGACCTGCTGGTGGGGCTGGGTCACCCGTCGCGTCGGGTCAAGACCGAACGTTTCGGCCCCACCGGCTGACCATCCGCTCACTCACGCAGTGTCGAGGAGATTTCGATGACCGAGATGTCGTACGTGGACGGCAACATGCTCGACGGCCCGATGCGTGAGCTGTTCACCGTCGACCTGAGCAGCGCGATGGGCCGCTGTGAGAACTGCGGGACGACCGGCTCGATGGCCAGCCTGCACGTCTACTCGCACGCCCCGGGTCTCGTCGCCCGCTGCCCGTCCTGCGAGGAGGTGATGGTGCGCCTGGTGCGCGGGCCGGACCGGGCCTGGCTGGACATGCGCGGCACCACCTACCTCCAGGTGCCGATGCCGATGGAACAGACGTTCCCCGGCCCGCTCTGACGGAACGCTTGCCCGGCTGAGGCAACATGGCCGGATGAGCACCCGTCGACGGGCCCCTTAGTGGCGGAGGAGGTCGTAGGCCCGGGCGAGGTCGTCGGCCCACGGTGAGTCGTAGTCACGTTCCCACGCGCGGTGCAGACGGTCGCGGGTCGCCGCTCGGCGTAACCAGTCACCGAGGACGCTGGGCTTCTGACTCGTGAAGTTCAGTTTGCCGACCAGCTCGGCCAGGTGACGGTCCGCCGACGGGTTGAGCGTGGCGTCCCAGACGTCGAGGAATCGTTCGAGGCGCTCGCCGGCCGCGTGAGCCGCGTCGAGGAAGTCCGTCGGATCGGTGAACGACCCGAGCCGCGACGGGTGATCCGCCAACAATGCCCGCCACACCGCGTCGAGGTACGCGTCGACGGCCTCCTGCTCGACGTGCGGCCAGGTGCGCCACTCCTGACGGGGGAGTTTGCCCAGGACGATGACCGGTTCCAGGTCGTCGGACTCGAGCAGGCGCTCAAGGAGGACGGGGAGCAGGGCCTTCACGTCCGCACGGCTGCCGACAGTGTTGCCGAGGCTGATGGTCAGTGAGAACAGGTCGTGCTCGTCGACCAGCACCGGGCCCTCGCAGTGTGGGCAGCCGTCGAACGTCGCACGGCGCGGATATCGGGCGAACGCGTCCCGTACGCCCGCCAGGGCAGACGTCAGCTCGTCCTCCACCGGCCGATTCTCGCATCGACGGCTTACTGCGCGGTGCCCGCGAGTAGCCACCGGCGGACGGGGATCTCCAGCAGCGCCCGCTCACCGTCCGGACCGACCTGCCGGCCGACGTCCCAGCCGTCGTACTTGCGCGCGAACGCCTCGACGACGGTGCTGGGGAATCCACTTCGGTGCACGTGGGCGGCGCCCTCCGCCACCACTGGCGCGTCGCCGCTCTCCAGAGCCACTGACACCCGTGGGTCGGCCACGACGTTGCGGGCCTTGACGCTGCGGCTCTCGCAACCGACCCAGAACGTCGCCGAGAGGTAGACGAACCAGACCGGCGTCAGGTGTGGGGACCCGTCGCGCCGCACCGTGCACAGCCAGACGTTCAGCTCCCGCGACAGTCGCTCTTCGACGTCGGCCGGGGGGATCGAGGGGGTTCGGCTCACCGGGCCAGTGGATCACAACGTCGCACGTCCCGACGACGATCTTTCCACTGCTGCCGGGCCGCGTGCGGCGCGTCGAATCAGGCAGCGGAGGGTTCGTCGATGGCGGTACCGGTACGTGCGGCCCGCGCGGCGCCCCAGTCGTACAGGGCCTGCAACACCGGGGCCAGGCTGAGGCCTTCCTCGGTGAGCCGGTACTCGACGTGGGGTGGTGTGGTCTCGTGGTCGTGCCGCAGGACGAGCCCGTCGGCCTCCAACTCGCGCAGACGCTGCGTCAGCATCTTCTCGCTGACCCCTGGCATCCGGCGGCGCAGCTCGCCATAGCGGTGTACGCCCTCCTTGAGATGGGCCAGGATCACCGGTCGCCATTTTCCGCCGACAACGTCGACGGCGAGTTCCACCGGGCAGTGGTATCGCTTGGGCATCGTGGCCTCCCTCGGCACGTACCAAAAGGTGCGTACTTGATCATCACCGATGCGGGTGTTCAGCTGTAGCCATGGTGATCGAGTACATCAGGTACCGCGTCCCGCAGGAACGGCTGGACGGTTTCGAGGCGGCGTACGAGCGGGCCGCTGTCGCGTTACGTGCCGCGCCGCAGTGTGTGGACTACGAGTTGAGCCGCTGCCTGGACGACCCCGCCTGCTACCTGCTGCGCATCACCTGGACGTCGGCGGACGAGCACCGGAAAGGGTTCCGGGGTGGCCCGGTGTTCGGGCAGTTCTTCGCCGCGATCAAGCCGTACGTCGAGGACATCCAGGAGATGCGGCACTACGCCCGAACGTCGGTTGCCGGCCCCGGTGGCGCCGCGCCGCCGAGCTTGTACGAGTGGGCCTGCGGCTCCGACGCGTTCATGAGGCTCTGCGAGGCCTTCTACCGCCTGGTCCGCTCCGACGACCTGCTCGCGCCGATGTTCGCGCAGATGGACCCCGACCACGCCCGGCATGTAGCGGTATGGCTTGCCGAGGTCTTCGGTGGACCGGCCACCTACACGACGCAGCGCGGCGGCTACCGCCACATGCTCGGCCAGCACCTGGGCAGGGCGATCAGCGAGGCGCAGCGTCGGCGGTGGGTCAACCTGATGATGGACGCCGCCGACGAGGTTGGCCTACCCGGCGATCCGGAGTTTCGCGCCGCCTTCGCGAGCTACCTGGAGTGGGGCACCCGCTTGGCGGTGGGCAATTCTCAGCCGGACGCGGACCCGATCCGGCAGGCGTCGATCCCACGCTGGGGTTGGGGTGTGGCCCCGCCGTACCTCACCGCGTGACCCGAAACTCGGGTGCGGTCGACCTGGCACATCCCTAGGCTCCCGCTTCGACGGCCGGCAGGGCGTCCGGCCCGACGGGAGATGAGCGCAGCGATGACCGCACACCTGTTCGCGATCAGTTTCGACGCGAGCGAGCCTCTGCGGCTCGCGCAGTTCTGGGCCGGGCTCCTGGGGCGGAACATCGCCGACGATCCGCACGAGGGCGTCCTGCTCCTACCCACCAACGACAACGAGTTCCACATCCGCTTCGCCCCGAACCAGCAGCCGAAGGTGGTCCAGAATCGGATGCACTTCGATCTGACCAGCAGTTCGCTGGAGGACCAGCGGCAGACGGTGGCCAGGGCACTGGAACTCGGCGCGCGGCACGCGGACATCGGCCAGGGCCCGGAGATCGATCATGTGGTGCTGGCCGACCCGGAGGGCAACGAGTTCGACGTCATCGCACCGGGTAACAAGTTCCTCGCCGGCTGCGGCTTCGTCGGTGCGCTGGCCAGCGACGGGTCACAGAAGGTTGGCTATTTCTGGAGCCGGGCGCTGGGCTGGCCGCTGGTCTGGGACCAGGACGAGGAGACCGCGATCCAGTCGCCGCTCGGAGGCACGAAAATTTCCTGGGGCGGCCCGCCGTACATGCCGAACGGAGGCAGGGATCGGGTGCGTCTCGACCTCGCCCCGGCTGTCGGCGTCGATTGGCAGGCCGAGGTCGACCGTCTGCTCTCGCTCGGGGCGACCCGGGTCGACACCGACCAGGAGGGGACAGGCCGACTGGTGCTGGCCGACCCCGACGGTCAGGAGTTCAGCGTCCTGACGTCCCGCTAGCCCGGCCAACGCCCGCATGATCGTGCTCGATCAGTGATGTAGTGGCCATGTGCGCCGCCGGAAGCCACTCCATCCTTGTTCGAGCCCGATCATGGCCCGCCGCGACGCGCACGCGGCGGCCGGTTGGACAACAGCGGCACCGGTCGGTCAGAGTGATCCGCCGTGAGATACCTGCGTACCGGTGGTCCCGCCGCGATCCGGCGACCCCGGCCCACCGACTCGGACGAGTTCGTCGCTGCCTCGCGGCGCAGTCGGGACCTGCACCACCCCTGGTTGGCCGCGCCGGCCAGCCCGGAGGAGTACGAGCTCTATCTGCGCCGGATCCGTCGCCGCGACAGCGCCGGCTACCTGATCTGCGACCGGGCCAGCGGCGAGATCGCCGGCTACGTGAACATCAGCGGAATCGTGCTCGGTGCGCTGCGTGGTGGCTACCTGGGGTACGCGGCGTTCCTGCCGTACAGCGGGACCGGGCACGCCTCGGCGGGCGTCGCCCTGGTGATCGACCACGCGTTCACCTCGGTCGGGTTGCACCGGCTGGAGGCGAACATCCAACCGGGCAACGAGCCGTCGCGGCGGGTCGCCCGCAAGCTGGGTTTCCGGTTGGAGGGTTTCTCCCCGGACTACCTGTTCATCGACGGCGCCTGGCGCGACCACGAGCGCTGGGCGATCACCGCACCAACCCCCGCCTGACCGTCGGCCCGCCGCGACCGGCCCGACGGGCAGACGGGCAGACGGTCACCGCGGGAGCGGGCCGGTCTCCGGCGGCGTGGTGGGGGAGTCCAGCCACGCGTCGATCAGCGCCTGGTGCAGTTGACGCAGCATCGCGGCCCCACAGGTGTAGACGTTCGTCGCCCCGAACTCGGCGCGGTCCGGCTTACTCGGCGGGCCGTACTCCTTGCGCAGTTCGCCGTCGCGTTGCCGGCTCGACTTCACCAGCTCGGCGTCGGAGAGCCCGTACCTGTCCTTCTCGTAGAGCTTCTGCACGTAGAGGGCCCAGCCCTCGTTGAGCCACATGTCGCGCCAGTCGGTGAGCGTGACGGCGTCGCCGAACCAGTGGTGGGCGTACTCGTGCAGTGTGGTGAGGTCGAACATCTGATCGCCGCGGGCCGGTTGGACCTCGCCCAGGGTGACCATCTGCTGGGTTTCCATGGCGGAGTTCGACTCGACCATGACGAGGCCTGTGGAGTCGAACGGGTACGGGCCGAAGCGTTCCTCCAGCCAGGTCAGGAAGGCCGGGGACCGCTTGAACATCGGCAGGTACTGGGCGTCCTTCGCGCGGTACCAGGTGGTCACCGGAATGCCGCGCGGGCCGGTGGCTGCCAACTTCCGGTACCTGCCGACGGCCAACGTCGTCGCGTACGACGCCACGGGGGCGGTGCTGCGGTAGGTGAACGTGTTGCCGCTCTGCCCGACCGGGGTGCCGCTGGCCACACCCGTCCAACCCTTGGGCGCGGTGACCGCGATGTCGTAGAGCGCCTCGTCGGACGGGTGGTCGTTGACCGGGTACCCTGGCCCCGCCGGCGAGTTGCCGACAGCCGGGTTGCGATCTTGTTAATTCGTCCCCCAGGAGCACCGGACCTTTCACCCGGACTGGGTGATGACGCTCCGTACCCTGCTTCCTACGGTGGGTGTCATGGCTGCCGTTCGCGCGACCCCTGCCAACCCCTTCCCCGGCCTGTCCGTCCCGGACGGGGACAGCGCCGACCAGCGGGCCATCCCGCCCGAGCTCGGCCCCGACTCGCTCGCGGTGCTCAGCGGGCCCACGTTCCTGTACTCCAACGCGTGCGGGGATGTGCCGACGGGCAGCATCGGTGGGCTCGTCCACCTGGACACCCGCCTGATCAGTGGGTGGAGCCTTACCGTCAACGGCGGCGAGTTGTTGCCGCTGCGCTCCGAGACGATCGACCACTACTCCGCGCAGTACGTGCTCACCAACCCGGAGTTGCCCGGGCTGCCGCCGAACACGTTGGGCCTGCGGCGACTGCGCTACGTCGGCGACGGCTTCCACGAGCGCGTGGAACTGGTCTCCTTCCGGCAGGAGCCGGTCCGGGTGGAACTGCGCCTGGCCGTCGCCGTCGACTTCGCCGACCTGTTCGAGGTCAAGTCGAGGGTGCGGGACCGCTCCGCCGAGATCAGCCGTCACCACGCTGCCGACGGGTCCGAGCTGTGCTTCTCCTACCAGCGTGGTGACTTCTCCGCGCAGACCCGGGTGTGCTGCGCGAAGCCGGCCGACCGCATCGAGGGCGACGACCTGGTCTGGGAGTTTGAGTTGAACCGCAGCGAGGAGTGGAAGGTCGACCTGCACGTGCCGCTGCCGCCCGGGATGGGGGTGGTCGAGCCGGTCCGGGGCGACATCGCCGACGTGATCCACGGCCGGGCCGACGACCCGCTGCGCCGGTGGCTGGAGGACCGGGCGGTGCTGCGCAGCGACAACCCGGCGTTGGAGCACACAGTGCGGCAGTCCCGCAACGACCTGGCGGCGTTGCGGCTCGACCTGGAGGTCAAGGGCCAGCGGATCCTGCTCCCCGGCGCCGGCCTGCCGTGGTTCCTCGCCGTCTTCGGCCGCGACACCCTGATCACCGCCTACCAGACGCTGGTCGCGGGGCCCGAGTTGGCGAAGGGCACCCTGCTCGCCCTGGCCCGCCTTCAGGGTGAGACGTGCGACGACTTCACCGACGAGGAGCCCGGCAAGATCCTGCACGAGGTGCGCAGCGGCGAGTTGACCCGCAGCGGCGAGAAGCCGTTCGGGCCGTACTACGGCAGCGCCGACGCCACCCAACTGTGGTTGATCCTGCTCTCCGAGTACTGGCGCTGGACCGGCGACGACGAGACCGTCCGGCACCTGCGGGACAACGCGCTGGCCGCGTTGCGCTGGATCGACGAGTACGGCGACCGGGACGGCGACGGCTTCGTCGAGTACGCCACCCGCTCGCCCGAGGGGCTGGGCAACCAGTGCTGGCGGGACTCCCCGGACGGCGTCTGCTTCGCCGACGGCCGGATCCCCGTGCTACCGCTGGCCACCTGCGACCTGCAGGGCTACACCTACGACGCCAAGATGCGACTGGCCGAGTTGTTCGACGGGCCGTTGGACAACCCCACGTTGGCCCACCGGCTGCGCGACGAGGCCAACACCCTGCACGAGCGATTCAACCGCGACTTCTGGATCGACGAGCGGGGCGGCTACTACGCGGTCGCCCTGGACGGCGACAAGAACCGCGTCGACTCCAAGACCTCCAACATGGGTCACCTGCTGTGGAGCGGAATCGTGCCGCCGGAACGGGCCGACGCGGTGGTGCGTCAACTCATGTCGCCGGACATGTTCTCCGGTTGGGGTATCCGCACGCTGTCCCGGGAGGAATGGCTCTACAACGCCCTCGGCTACCACCTGGGCACGGTCTGGCCGCACGACAACTCGATCGCCGCGCTCGGCCTCGCCCGGTACGGCTACCGGGCCGAGTCGAACCGGATCAGTCTGGCGATGTTCGAGGCGGCCGACCAGTTCGGTTACCGGCTGCCGGAGGCGCTCAGCGGTTTCGACCGGGAGCGGCTGCTCTTCGCCGTGCCGTTCCCGACCGCGTGCAGCCCGCAGGCGTGGGCGGCCGGCACGCCGCTGGCCCTGATCCGCGCCATGCTCGGCGTCAACCCGGTCGGCGGCCGGCTGGTCCTCGATCCGGACGTCCCGGAGGAACTGGGCCGGATCACCGCCGAGCGGGTCCGGGCGTTCGGCCAGCAGTGGGAGTTGGAGGCGGTGGGCCGCAGTGGCCACGTACGGCTCCAGCCGAGCTGAGCACGGCTGGCGCCTAGGACGTTTGTCGAGGGCTTCGACGGGAAACGGCCCGCAATGACGAAACCTCGTGTGGTGATCGTGGGGGCCGGGTTCGCCGGTTACCACGCGGCGAAGACGTTGAGCCGGATCGCCCGGGACCGGGCCGAGATCGTGGTACTGAACTCCACCGACTACTTCCTGTATCTGCCGCTGCTGCCCGAGGTGGCGGCCGGGGTGGTCGAGCCCAAACGGATCGCCGTGCCGCTGACCGGGACGCTCAAGGGCGTACGCGTGGTGGTCGGCGAGGCGGACCACGTCGACCTGCAGAACCGCTGGGTCGGCTTCACACAGGCCGAGGGGGAGAAGAACCGGCTGGCGTACGACCGGCTGGTGCTCGCCGTGGGCAGCGTCAACAAGCTGCTGCCGATCCCGGGGGTGACGGAGTACGCGCACGGCTTCCGCGGCCTGCCCGAGGCCGTCTACCTGCATGATCACATCGTTCGGCAGATCGAGCTGGCCGAGCAGGCCGAGGACCCGGCCGAGCAGCAGGCCCGGTCCACGTTCGTGGTGGTCGGGGCGGGCTACACCGGCACCGAGGTCGCGGCGCACGGGCAGCTGTTCACCGACGCGTTGCACGCCCAGCGGCCCCGACTCACCGTCCGGCCCCGCTGGATGCTGCTCGACGTGGCGTCCCGGGTGCTGCCGGAGTTGGACAAGAGGATGTCGGACACGTCGCACAAGGTGCTCAACCGGCGTGGGGTGGACGTGCGGATGGGTACCTCGGTGGCCGAGGCGACCTGCGACGGGGTCAAGCTCACCGACGGCGAGTACGTGCCGACCTGCACCCTGGTGTGGTGTGTGGGGGTGCGCCCCGACCCGTTCGTCAACGAGCTGGGCCTGCGGACCGACCGGGGTCGACTGGTCACCGACGAGTTCCTCAACGTCCCCGGCTATCCGGAGGTCTTTGCCTGCGGCGACGCCGCCGCGGTGCCCGACCTGGTCAACCCGGGCAAGGTGTGCGGGATGACCGCCCAGCACGCGCAGCGGCAGGGCAAGCGCGCGGCGTACAACATCGCCGCGTCGTACGGGTTCGGCCGCCGCAAGCCGTACAAGCACCACGATCTGGGTTGGGTCGTCGACCTGGGCGGCAAGGACGCGGCGGCGAACCCGTTGCAGGTCAACCTGGCCGGGTTGCCGGCCAAGGCGGTCACCCGGGCGTACCACCTGATGGCGATGCCGGGAAACCGCACGCGGGTCAGCGCCGACTGGGCGTTGGACGCCGCGTTGACCCGGTCCGCGGTCCAGTTGGGGTTGGTGCCGGCCAACGCGGTGCCGCTGGAGAGCACCACACCCGAGGTCGCGACCCGGTCCCGCTGAGCGGGCACCGGTCAGGTCGTCGGAAGCAGGGCGGCCCCGCCCGGCCAGGTCGTCGCGAAGTGGGACGGCCGCGACGGTCAGTCGGTGGTGCCGGCCGGCCGCGCGGACCGCGCGGCCGGACCGGCCGGCGGTGCGGGGCGGAGCCGG
>NZ_JBEZGJ010000163.1:0-16834 GCF_040649965.1 Micromonospora sp. NPDC048843 | reverse complement strand
GGGTCGTCCAGTCGTCGCTACCCACCTCGTGCGCCTCGACGAACATGAAGTCCCAGTCCTGCTCGATCTCGTAGGAGGTGAAGAAGCGCAACTCTCCGCTGCTCGCCCCGGTGAGATCCACAGTGCGCGTGAGTCGCTTGTACGACTCGTCGGTCTGCCCGCTGTACAGGTACCACTCACCCGTACGCGGATCGAACGGCGCGCCGCCCGGTCGGGACCAGCCCGCCGGCGCGGAACTGGCGAACTGGGGGAACTCGTCCGGCGGCAGGAAGCTCGACGTGGTCAGGAACGACGCGGTGTGCGCCTGGTTCTCCGCCGAGCCGGAGGCGTTCAGCTGCCCGTCGAAGCCGGTGAACGGCGCGTCGGTCCCGGCGACCGGGTACGGCTCCCCGTCCGGGCTGGTTCCGCCGTCGCTGACGTAGGTATACGCGCCCAGCCAGTACTGCTGGAAGTCGTTCAGCAGCGGCAGACAGCTGGCGGCCTCGGCGTCGGTGCACTCCGGTGGTGCGTCCGGGTGATAGACGTACGACCCGTTGGCGCCCTGCGCGAACAACGCGTACTGGCCGCTGACCAGCAGTTTGCCGCCCTCGTTCAGGTAGTCCCGAACGGCCAGCTCGGTTTCCAGTGCCGCCCTTGCCGTCGTGCCGGCCACCTGACCGGGGGAGCGCAGGATCACGTCGTCGCCGGTCTCCCAGACCACCGCCTCGTAGTGCGACAGCACGCCGAGCGGGTGGGGAGCCTTGCGGCCCATCGCGTCGAAGTCGTACACGTCACTGCTGCGCCCGGCGGCGCCCAGCGACGCCACGACCTCGTCGGCGTACTTCGCTGTGGTGCCGGTCTGCGCCGGGCTGAGGCCAGTGACGTCCTCCACGGCGAGGACCAGCACGTCGCCGCCGACGTCGTCGTGCACCCGATAGGTGAAGTGTTCGCTGGCCACCACCCCGGCACGTGGTTTGTTCCCGGTGAACCAGACCTCCACCCGGTCGCCCGGTTTCGCGCCGCTGACGGTGCCCCGTAGCTCGGCGTAGTAGTCGTCGTGTGTGTTGCCGTACCGCTCGCCGCCGCGCCACTCGCGGACCGCTACGGTCTTCGGCCGCCCACCGTTGACCGTGTAGTGCATCCGCACGTTCCTCAGCGCCCGACGGGTGATCGAGGCGACCTGCTGGGTGCGCCCGTACGAGGTGTCGAAGGCGTCCACAACGAAGTCCGGAGTGCTCCGGCCGACCACCGAGACCGGGTCGTCCGGGTCCGCCGCCGACCGGGCCACTGCCAACGCGAACGGGAGATTCTTGTTCACCTCGCCTGCGATCAGCGCCTCGTCGTCAGGGAAGATGAAGCCGCTGACGCAGTCCTCCGGGCGCCACTGGTCGTCCGGGTCCACGGCCGAGGCGGCCTCGCAGGTGGACATCTCCGGGGTGAAGCCCAGCGTGCCGTACCTGACGGTGGCGTGACTGTCGGTGTCACCGTTTGTGGTGTACAGCTCCGCGGAGATGTCCGGGTCGTAGCCGGGCACCGCCGGGTGCGCGTCGTCACCGGCCATCGCCTCGTAGATCACGTCGTCCGGGGTAGGGGTGCTCACCTGCCAGCCGAGGCCGTAGAGCAGCAGTTCGGCCGCCGAGTGGTAGTTGACGAAGAACTCGAACCCGACCCGCTTGAAGAACCGGTCCAGCGCCTTGGTCTCCGGCTCGGAGTTGGGGCCCGGGCCCCGGTAGGTCTCGCTGTTCGGCTCCGGCGACGAGCCCTCGTTGTCGTACCCCCACTTGTAGCTGAAGTTGCGGTTGAGGTCGACGCCGTCGCCGGAGCCGATCTGCCCGTCACCGTTGTTGTCCCGCAGGTTCTTGCGCCACAGACGGTTGCCGGGGGTGAACGTGAAGTCGTAGCCGTCCGGGTTGGCGACCGGCAGGAACCACAGCTCGGTCGTGTCCAGCAGTCGGGTGATCTCCCGGTCGGTGCCGTAGCTGTCCAGCACGTGATGCATCAGCCGGCGGGTCATCTCCGGCGTGATCCACTCGCGGGCGTGCTGCGCACCGGCGTAGAGCACCGCCGGTCGCCGGCCGTCCGCGACGGTCCGCGCGTTCTTGGTGACCTTCACGGCGACGATCGGCTGCCCCTGCTGGCTGCGACCGATCGTCTCCACCTTGGTCAGCTTGGGATACCGGGCCGCCGTGGCGTTCAACTCGTCTCGCAGGCCGCCCGGCTCACCGTAGGGACGGAAACTCGTCCAGCCGGCTGCGGCCTGTTCCCGCAGCGCCTGCGACGCGTCCTTGCCTCGCACCTTCTTCACCGACAGCGGTACGCCCTTGTCGGTCAACCGCTTCGCCTGCCGCCGGCTGAGGACCGTCTCGACAGTCGTGCGGCCGGACGCGTCCGCCTTCGCGTCGTGGCCGAGGTCGACCCCCGCCGCGCGCAGTTGCTCCCGCTGTTTCGCGTCGACAGTGCCGACGTACACCTCCAAGCCGTCGCGGACGCCCGGGTCGGACGGCGGCCGCGCGCTGGCCGGTGGGGTCAGTGCCAGTGCGCCGAGCAGGGTGACCACGCCGGCGATCGCCAGTCGTCTCGGTCTCATCGCGCCTCCTTGGGTGAAGGACCTGTAGGCGCGAGCCTTCGGTGTGCCGCTATCGATGTCAATCAGTCGATGGGCGCTTCGTTGCTGACCGTGTCGACGTTGGTGCCTGCTGTGACGCTCAACGCGACGCGCGGGCCAGCGGCGCGGGCGGGCGTTCGCCGGACCACCTCGCGCTGATCGAGTCGGGCCGGCAAGCCCGTACCCCGCAGGCGCGCCGAGGATTCATCCCGGACGTCACCTGCGGGGTCGGCGTCGGCTCAGCTCGCGCTGGGTGCCGGAGCTGTCGACTTGACGGCCTGCTTCGCGACGACGCCGGTCGACTGACCGCACAGCCACGCGAGACGGTCGATGATCTTCTCTGGGTCCTCGAACGGGTCCAGCGTGGTGATCTCGATGGGATCGAGTGGGGGCACTGCCACGTGCGAGATGAGCGGGTGCAGCGGGCGAAGGTCCCGCTCGCCAGCACCGATCAGAGCCTCGTGGAGTTTCTCGCCCGGCCGGAGCCCCGTGTAGACGATCTGGACCGGCCCCGGCGCCTGGCTCGCCAACTGGCGAGCGATGTCGTCGATCCGTACCGGCTCGCCCATGTCGAGGACGAGCGCCTCGCCGTCGCGGCCGATGCCGGCGGCCTGGAGCACCAGGTGCACCGCTTCCTGCACTGTCATCAGGTAGCGCGTCACGTCGGGGTGAGTGACGGTGATCGGCAGCCCCGCCTCGATCTGGGCTCGGAACGCCGTGACCACCGACCCTCGGCTGGACAGGACGTTGCCGAAGCGGACGCTGAGGAACGTGCCGCCGTGCGTCGCGGCGGCGTTCGCTGTCAAACGCTCCGTGATCCGCTTGGAGTAGCCGAGAACGCTGACCGGGTCGGCGGCCTTGTCGGTCGAGATGTTGACGAACCTCGCCACGTCGCGGCACGCGTTGAGCACCGTCTGCGTGCCGAACACGTTCGTCTTGACCGCCTCGCCCGGGTGGCGTTGCAGCAGTGTCAGGTGTTTCAGAGCCGCCGCGTGGAACACGATGTCGGGTCGGCGTTCCGCCATCACGCGCCGGATCCGTTCCTCGTCGCGCAGGTCGGCGAGAATCAGCTCGGGGCTGTCCAACATCGCGCGACCCGACATCGACAGTTGCAGGGCGTGCAGGGCCGACTCGTCGCGGTCGAGCATCATCAGCTCGCCCGGATCGGCCCGCATGATCTGGCGGCACAGCTCGGAGCCGATCGACCCGCCGGCACCGGTCACCAGGATCCGGCGTCCGCGCAGCTGGGACTCCGCATC
The DNA here is from genome assembly GCF_040649965.1 of Micromonospora sp. NPDC048843. Classification (NCBI taxonomy): domain Bacteria; kingdom Bacillati; phylum Actinomycetota; class Actinomycetes; order Micromonosporales; family Micromonosporaceae; genus Micromonospora; species Micromonospora sp. NPDC048843. Next base: position 12,991 of record NZ_JBEZGJ010000163.1, on the reverse strand, counting down.
CCGGAGGTCGCCGATCACCTGTCGTCGTCCGAGTAGGTCCGCCATGTCCGGGTCGCGAACGTCGTTGACGGTGATCCGATGGTCGACCAGTTCCCGTACCGAAGGAAGGATCTTGAACGTGGCTCCGGTCTTCAGTGTGCTTTCGCGGACCTCATTGATCAGTTCGGAGTCGGCGTTGGCGGCGGAAAAGATCACCATCTTCGCGCCGGTACGCCGCACGACCGTGTCGATGTCAGCGCGAGAGCCGAGCACGCGCACGCCCGCCAGCGACAAGTGGCGTTTCTGCGGGTCGTCATCGAGCATGCCGACCGGCAGGAACTGCCCTGCCGGATCACTCAGCATGGCCCGCAGGAGCCCTTGACCGGCGGAGCCCGCGCCGAAGAGCAGGACCGGTTCCGCTCGGCCGGCGTCCGGGCGCAACGTCCGGTCGCTGCGGCTGCGGTACGCCAGACGGGTGCCGAGCATGACGGCCAGCGCGATCGCCGCGCCGACGAGTGGGGTGCTCGCGGGTACCGGTCGGGACGTCATGGGCACGAGGGCGATCAGCAGGAGCACGCCGGTGGTCAGGGCAGTGTTGGCGAGTCCTTGCATCTCCTCGACACTGCCCAGTGGGTGCCGGCCGGACATGTTGCGGCGGACGGCGGACACCGCGACGTGCGCGGCCGCGGCGACCACGCCCATGCCGATCGCGCGGGCCAGGGCGGGGCCGGTGAGCGAGAACTCGAAGCGCACCCACGCGGCGACGGCGAAACCCGCGATCCAGGCGAGGGCGTCCGCTGCGAGGAGGCCGCCGGCCAGTCGGAGATTGCGATGCGACCGACCGAGGCGTGTGGACTCGCTTGGGCTTGTCCCCAAAAGTTGCATGTGGAAACTCCTGCTGCGATAGCGGCCCATCCCGGGGTAAACCACGAAGATGGTCTTATTTGGCGTCCTACCAAAACTAATCACTTTATGACTGGTTTTTGGCTGTTTACGAACTTTGTCCGACTACCGGCCTGGCCGACTGTCGTGGCACCACCGCCCCCCGCAGTACGTCCTCGAACCGCTCGAAGAGCAGGTCGCGGTCGAACTCGTTGGCCGCGACCACCCGCGCTGCGGCCCGCGCCGCTGCGGTCCTGGCCGGATCGCTGACGAACTCGCCCACGAGCGTCGCCGCGGTCGCGGTATCTCCCGCGGGCAGCACGAGTCCGGCGCCGCTGCGGCGCAGGATGTCGGCGATCCACCCCTCGTGGTTGACCGCTACCGGTCGACCGGCGGCCCACCCGTCGAAGACCTTGTTGGCCGAGTTGGCGTGCAACGCGGGCTCGTCGCGCACCGTCGAGACGGCGAGATCGCAAGCACCGAAGAACGCCACCACCTCGGCCTTCGGCACCTGGTCGAACATGAACAGGTTCCGGTCCAGGACGCCGGACGCGGCTGCCTGTGCGCGCACCTGCGCCGTCTCCGCGCCCTGCCCGACGACAGCGATCCGCACGTCGGGATGGTCACGACGCAGCGTCGCGGCCATCCGCACCAGATAACCCACGTCGTTGACGAAACCGAGCGTCCCCGCGTACAGGATCAGAGGACGGTCGCCCAACCATGGTGTGCGATCACGTAGCGCTCGGCCGGCAGCGTCCGCGTCGGCGAACAACTGACGGTCGCAGCCGTTGGGAATGACTGTCACCGCAGCCTCGGGGTGCCGCGCCCGAACGCCCGCCGCCATCCCCGGCGACAGTGCCAGGATGTGCGCGGCGTTGCGGTAGGCCCATCCCTCCAGACCGGTTGCCGCGCGCCGCGTCAGCGGCGACCGCAGCGCACCCAGCGCGATCGGCACCTCCGGCCAGAGATCGCGTACCTCCAGCACCATCGGCGTCCGGCGGCGGCGGGCGGCGTAGACGGCGGGCAACGCGATGGTCAGTGGCGTGCTGGTCGCGAAGACGACGTCCTGCTCCAGCGACGCCGCGCGCGGAGCCGCCAACCTGGCGAACTGCCCGAAGGCCGAGAGTCGCTCCCGGAAGGACATCGCGTTGCGATAGGGGACGGCCGCCCAGTGCACCACCACGCCCGCCTCCACCGTGGTCCGCCAGGTCTTCGCGGCGTTCGATGAGGACTCGGTGTCGCTGGTCACCACGTGTACGTCGTGGCCGTTGCGGACCAGACGCCGGGCGAACTCGTAGGACCGGGTGCCACCGGACATGGCCGGTGTGCGGAAGTACTGGTGCAGGTAGACGATCCTCACCGGGCCACCCCGTTCCGACGGTGTCCGGCTCGGTCGGTGCTCAGCCGCCGGTAGCACTCCTGCACGACGGAGACCTGGCGTGACCAGGACTCCGACGTCTCGATGAAGCGCCGGTTGTGCTGTTGCAGAGTCGGCTCCAGCGGGCGGGCGGCCATGAGCTGTTCCGCCAGCGCGGTCTCCAACGGCCCGGTGAGGATGTCGGCAGCCATGCCGTCCTCGACCATCTCGCGATACGGCGGCAGGTCCGCGAGCAGAAGCCGGCAACCGGCGAGCGCCGCCTCCAGCACCGTGCAGCTGCGCTGGTCGAAGCGAGGAACCGAGATGCTCACCTCACTTGCCCGCATCAGCCGGAACGTGTCCTCCGGTGTCAATGACCGGTCCACTACCGTGACTCGTCCGGGTAGGTTCGCGGCGAGTTCGTGGGCTTCGGTGACGCACCGCCGCTGAGCCTGGGCGGCCGCTGCCTCGGCGGGACGGTGCCCGGCCAGCACGACGAGGTGAAGGTCGGGACGAGCGGCGGCCACCAGGGCGAACGCCCGCAGCACCTCGGGGGTGCGGTAGACGGGACCGGCCGTCCGGGCGGCGAACAGCACTGTCGCGTCGGCCGGGATGCCGAATTCGGCCCGCACCGACGCCGGTGTCACGGTGTCCCGGAGCGCGAACAGCTTGTCGTCCACGCCCCACGACACGGTGCGGCTGCGATCCGCCGGTATCCGGTAGCGCTCGATGATCTCTGTACGGACCGACTCCGCGGTGGGCAGGACGAGATCGGAGCGGCGCAGGGCGGCCCGGGCGACCCATCTGCGGACCCTGGACCGACGCGCGGACTGCAGGTCGACCCCCCAGGGCGTGACCACCCGGGCGGGTCGACGCGAGGCCAGCAGCGACAGCAGACCCGCCATCCCCACCGAGTGCACGTGCAGCACGTCGGGGCGGGCCTCGCGCGTCTGCCGGCGCAGCCACCAGCCGGCGGCGGCGAGCTGCCGCACCGCTCCCCACCGCCCGTTGCGGGTCCGGCCGGTCCCGGGCGCCACGCGCAGTTCGACGCCGTCGATCGGCTCCGCGTCGATCCAGCTGACGGCGATGACCGGATGACCGCGTTCCGCCAGCGCGACCGCCCACTTGCGGGCGTGCAGCGAGCTTGCGCCGCAGAGCAACATCACGGACGGAAGTACGGGCGCGGCGGCCGAGCCCGGGACGGCTCGCTGCCGACGCGGGTGGTCCAGGCTCTCGACCCGCGGTGTGTCGGGACGCGTCGCGGTCACCTTCGTCTCCTTCATGATCACGTCAGGACCTTGCTGGCGGTGGACCGTCCGCGGCGCGCGCCGTAGCCGCTCTGGCCGGGCGTCCAGGCCGGTCGTGGCCGCACGGAGTGCTTCGGCTCGGCGGGACGCGGGTCGTTAGCGGGCTCCGGCTCGGCCTGCGAGCGGGCTGTGGCGACGGCCAGGAGGAGCACGAACGGGATGAGCACCGGCAGGGTGAGCAGCGGCTCTCCGAAGAGGCTGCATCCCCCGATCGCGGCCATGCCGAGCACTGCCGCCTCCGCCGTCTGGTCGCCGGCGCGCAGGCGTCGACGGGCCTGGCGGATCACGATGAACAGGAGCCCGCCCACCAGGAGGACGCCGACCAGCCCGGTCTGGGCCAGCACCGTGAGGTAGGTGTTGTGGGCGTGGTTGAGGCTGTCGAGCTGGACGTCGACAGCGGCAACTGTGACCTCGGGCTGGAAGTACTCCGGCAGGTGTGCCCGGAAGTTCTGGAAGCCCACGCCGGCGAGAGGGTGGTCGGCGGCCATCCGCAGAGCACTGAGCCACAGGTCGAGACGTACGCTGCTGGAGCTGTCCAGTCGTCCGTCCACAGTGGTGTACGCGATCCGCTCGGCCACCTGATCCGGCACCAGTTGCACCCCGGTCAGGCCGACGGTGAGGACGACGACCATGCCGGTGAGGGCCAGGGCCACAGTGCGTCGTCGCTGGATCACGAAGCAGAGCAGGAGCAGCGCTCCGCCGATGTACGTCGAGCGGCTGTACGACAGCACCACGCTGACGATCACGGCGGCGATCCCCGCGACTGTCAACACACGGGCCGTGCCCGACACGCCCGGCCGCAGCCTGGCCAGCAGCACGGCGAGCGCCAGCAGCAACATCGGCCCCCACGCGTTGTGGTTCAGGCTGCTGAGGGATTCGGCGAGGTCCGGGTTCTCCTCGGCAAGCACCGGTGTTCCGATCAGGGCGAGCGCGGCATGGAACAGGCCGACGCCGGCCGCCGCGACCGCGAACACGAGGAGGACTGACCGTGAGCGGGCCCGGGCAGTGTCGATCAGCGGTATGCAGGCCAGGGGTATCGCGATGACGGCGACGGACCGGAACGCCTGGTTGGGTTGGCCACCGACCGTCACGCCGAGAGCGAGTAAGCAGGTCAGGCCAGCCACGATGAGGACGGCGGGGGTGCTGCGGCGGGTCGTGCGGCCGCGGAGCAACGTGCCGACCAGGGTGCAGAGGATCAGCGCCAGCAACGGTGTGGTGCTGCTCGCCGCCGGGGCGATGGGCAACTGCGACGCGGGCACCGCCAGAGCGATGCAGTAGAGGCCGAAGCCGGGCAGGGTGATGACGAGCACCACCACGGCGAGAGCGCCCAGCCGAAGCAGGAGCGACGTGTCCTGCACCGCCACCACACCGGCCGCCGCGCCGGCGACGAGCACGCCGGCTGCTCTTCCCCACGCCGGCAGCAGGGAGTCGCGGTCCCGTGGCGTTTGCCTCGCGTGTCGGCCGCCGCGTTCAGTCGTCATTCTGGTCGGACCGTTTCTCCGGCCCTGGACAGGCCGGTAATCGAGGAAGGCCCAGCCGACGACCAGGCCGTAGAGGACGTATCCGGCCGACACGGCGAAGCCCGCGCCGAGCGTGCCGAAGCGTGGGATCAGGACGACCATGGCGAGCAGCCCGCCGATGGCGGCGCTCACTGCCGCCAGGGTCGGCGGGCCTGGACGGTCGACGGCCGTCAGGTAGCTCTGCGCGGTGCGGGCGACCGCGAGCACGACGAGGCCGGGCAGCATCGCCCAGAGCACCGGTACGGCCTCGGCGAACTGCGGGCCGAAGAGCAGCGGGAAGGCCAGCGGCGCGAGAGCGGCCAGCAGTCCCGCCCCGACGGCGGTGATGAGCAGTGTCTGCACCGACATCCGGCGGACCGTGTGCCAGTCGGCGCCGCCGTGTGCGACCGCCGGCACCAGGATGAGGCTGAGCGCCACCGGCAGCACCAGGAGCATCTCGGCGAACGGCACCGCCACCGAGTAGACGCCGACCGCGCCCGCACCGGCCACCAGGTGGATGGCGGGGACCTGGCTGCGCACCATCGCGAACTGGGCCAGGTTGGGTGCGTACACCCGGCGGGCGAACGCCCGGTAGGCAGCCGCGTCCTGGGGCGTGCCGGGGTCGCGGCTCAACGGCAGAGCGCGGACGAGCAGCACCGCCGCGGCGCACACCTGCCCCACGAGGTACGCGCCGATGACGGTGTCGGTGTCCGCGCGGTCGGTCACCGTCAGGGCGACGAGCAGCAGCCCGTAGACGAGCAGCCCTCCGATGACTGTCCAGTTGTAGACCGAGGCGCGACTGCGGCCGATCTCGGCCGTGCCGAGCAGGGAGGAGAGCAGCACCACGGGGCCGAGGCTGAGCGCGAGGGCGAAGGTGACCGGGTCGAGCCCGATCCGAACGGCTGGCCCGACCACCAGCGCCAGCGCCCCCCAGGTGGCTGCCACGCCGACTCCCACCGTTCCGACGTGGCGCAGACTCCACCACACGGTCCGCCGGTGGGCGGCGACCGAAGCGCCCGCGTAGCGGAGGTTGGCCGTCTCCATTCCCACTGTGAGGAGCGCTCCGAAGATCGCCGCACAGGCGAGCACGACCGCCACCACGCCCCGGTCGTGTGGGCCGAGGACCCGGGCCGCCAACACACCGGTCGCCAGGCTGATGGCCAGGAGCACGACCCTGGTCCCGACGGACCCGGCGGCGGCGGCCGACACACTCTGCTCCGAGACCCGCGCTGGCGGGCCGGTGGTGGACTGGCCGCTCTCGGCGAGGTCCCGACCGCTTGTCACCACCGGTCCGGCATCCGCAGCGGGGCTGGTACCCGGACCGAGGGGCGGCGTCGCGGCCGTCACCGGGCCACCTCGGGTAGGCGGCCGGCCTGCGGCAGTGGACGACCGTCGAGCGCCGCCCGGTAGATCGCCTCGACGTCGGCGACCGTCCGCTCGATGTCGAACAGGTCCAGACAGCGGCTGCGCCCGAGCCGAGCCATGGCAGCACGCCGCTGAGGGTCCTCCAACAGGTCGGCGACGGCGTCGGCCAGCGCGTCCGGGTCCGCCGGGGGCACCAACAGGCCGCTCTCGCCATGTTGCACGGTGTCGGGCAACCCGCCGACGTCGCTGGCCACCACGCCCCGCTCCATCAGCAGCGCCTCGATCGTGGCGTACGACGCGGACTCCTCGAGCGACGGTGTGACCGCCACGTCGAGACCGGCCAGGACGCCCTGCACGTCGCTCCGGCGCCCGGTGAAGTGCACGCGCTCGGCCACGCCCAACCGGACGGCGCGTTCCTCCAGCTCACGTCGGTAGCCCACGTCACCGGTGAACTCGTCGCCGACGACGAAGAGGTGGGCGGCCGGCACCCGCCCCAGCAGGCGCGGGGCCGCGTCGAGGAAGACCTCGTGGCCCTTGAAGCCGATGTTCTGGAACGCCTGGAGTCGGCTGCGGTACATGTGCGCGAGCATCCCGACGGTGGGGGTGCCGGCGGCCAACCCGAACTCCGCCCGGAAGGGCTCCCCACTCGCTGTCGGGTCGAGCCGGTGCACGTCGCACCCGTAGTGACTGACCGTCACCGCTCGCGCGCCCAAGCGCCGGTACTGTTCGGCGAACGCGTGGCACGACCCGATCAGGACGTCCACCCGGCGCACTGTTGCGCGGTCGATGCGGTTGAACAGCGGGCTGCGTAGGTGGACGACGCCGGCGATCTGGTTCACCAGCAGCGGTCGGCGGGCGGCCAGACCGGCCAACCGGCAGACGATGTTCGCCTTCACCAGGTGGCCGTGCACCACATCGGGGTCGAAGCTCCGGACCAGGCGGACGAGACGCAGTTGTGCCGCCGCGACCCGGGGGAGTTGCCGCGGGCGCCAACCGGACATCGACACGATCTCGGTGCGGATCCCGGCCGCCCGGAGGCGGTCGGTGAGCGGACCCTCGCCCGGTACGACCGCGCAGACGTCATGGCCCAGCCGCGCCAACCCGGTCACCTGGTCGTAGAACCAGTCAGCGCCGACGGCCGTGCTTGTCACCTGGAGAACGCGCAGTGGCCGGTTGCTGGCACTGCGGCGATTTGTGCTCACGTCCTGCTCCTCGTGCCGGACCACATGGGCGCGCGGCGTCGGTGTCGATCCCGTCTGGTCTCGGTCAGTGCTGGTCAGCGCGCCGGTACGCCCTTGACGACGGCATCGGCGGGAACGTCTCTGGTCACGCAGGCGCCCGCGCCGACGGTGGCGTCGCGACCGATCCGCAGCCCTTGGAGCACCGCGGCGGTGGTGCCGATCAGCACTGCCTCGCCGAGCTGGCAGTCGCCCGAGACGGCAGCGAGTGGATTCACCGAGACGAAGTCGGCGAGAGCGGTGTCGTGGCCGACAGTCGCGTTCTGGTTGAGATGCACGTGCCGGCCGATGGTCACGTTGGTGGTGACCCGGGCCCCGGCGAACGCCACGAACCCGCTGCCGTGTTCGGTGTCCGGCCCGACCGTCGCGGCCGGGTGGATGAGGCTGGTCGCTGGCGTCCCGTAGGCGTCGACGCGCTGGGCCACGGCCCGTCGGGTCCGAGGGTCCCCGATGCCGATGACGTGATGGGTGTCGGCAGGGGCGTCGCGCAGCCACGGCAACCCGCCGAGGTACGGCACGTCCAGCTCCTGCACCCGTTTGAGGTTCTCCTCGCTGGGTCGGTCGTCGACGAAGCCGACCAGCTGCCATTGGGGTCCGCCCGCGCCGGCGTTCATCGCTCGGGCGATGCTCAGCGCCTCGCGGCCGTGGCCACCGCAGCCGACGATCACCAGTGGAATCGTCATGCCGCCGGCACCCCGCTGTGGCTGGTCAGGAACTCGTCGATCGCCTCGAAGACCCGCCCGACCTGTTGCTCGGTCAGGCCGCTGCCACTGGGCAGGGCGAGCCCGTGGATGAAGAGTCGGTCCGAGGCCCCGGTGAGCAGACTCTCGGCGCCGGCGAAGACCGGCTGGCGGTGCATCGGATTCCAGACGGGCCGCGTCTCGATGCTCCCGCTGGCGAGGTGGGCTGCCAGGTCGGCGGCCCGCCAGCCACAGTGCTCCTCGTCTACCGTGATGACGGTGAGCCAGCAGTTCGATTCGACGTCGTCGATGCCGACAAGCTCGACACCGGGCACCGCCGCGAACACCTTGGCGTACTGGTCACGCAGCTGACGGCGGCGGGCGATCATTCCGTCCAGCCGGACCAACTGGGCCCGACCGAGCGCGGCCAGGAGGTTGCTCAGCCGGTAGTTGTAGCCGGTCTCGCGGTGCTCGTAGTGCGGCGTCGGTTCCCGCGCCTGCGTGGCGAGGTGGCGGGCCTTGGCGAGCAGTGCCGCGTCGTCGGAGACGAGCATCCCACCGCCGGAGGTGGTCATGATCTTGTTGCCGTTGAAGGAGAGCGCCGCTACCTGCCCGAAGGACCCGGCTGAGCGGCCTCGATGGTGCGAGCCGAGCGCCTCGGCGGCGTCCTCCACCAGCGGGATACCGGCCTCGGCGCAGAGCGGGACGAGTCGGGTGTAGTCGACGCAGCTGCCGAACATGTCGACAGGCACGACAGCGCCGACCCGCTCACCGCGAGAACGCAACCGTCGCATGAGGTCGTCGACCAGGCCCACGTCCACGTTGCCGGTGCGGGGATCACAGTCGACGAAGACCGGACGGGCTCCGGTGTAGCGGACCGCGTTGGCGGTGGCGATGAAGGTCAGGGTGGGCACGATGACCACGTCGCCGGGCCCGACGCCGACGCCGAGCAGCGCCAGGTGCAGGGCAGCCGTCCCGGAGTTGACGGCGACGGCCCCGCCGGTGCCCACCCGCTCGGCGACATCGTGTTCGAACGCCTGGAGATCGGGGCCGACCGGCGCAACCCACCCCGAGCGGAGGGCCGCGACCAGGTACGACTCCTCCAGCGGCCCGACGTCCGGCGGGGACAGGTACACGGTTTCACTCATCGGGTACCGCCCGAGCCTGTGGTCGCGGTGGTCGAGTTGCTGCGTGGGGGCGGCGACCATTGCGGCGTACCCATGAACTCGGGCGCCGTGACGAACCCCGCCGCGGAGATCCCCTCGCGACGCAACACGGTCCGCACTGTCGCGGCGAGAATCGACAGATCGGTCTTCATGTTGTGGCTGTCCACGTACCGCACGTCGAAGTCCAGCTTCTCGTCCCAGCTGAGGCTGTTGCGTCCCCGCACCTGGGCCAACCCGGTGATGCCGGGCCGCACCTCGTGCCGTCGGGCCTGGTGCGGTGAGTAGCGACCGAGGTATTCGGGCAGCAGTGGCCGTGGGCCGACAAGGCTCATGTCGCCACGCAGCACGTTCCACAGCGTGGGCAGTTCGTCAAGGCTGCTGGCGCGCAGCCAGCGTCCGAGCGGTGTGAGTCGGTCCCGGTCGCCGAGCAGGCCGAGGCTCACGTTGGGTGGCCGCATGGTGCGGAACTTGACCATCTCGAAGGGCTGGCCGTGCAGTCCGGCTCGGCACTGGCGGAACAGCACCGGGCGTCCGAGGCCCACCGCGACCAGCACCGTCACCACGATCAACGCCGGTGACGCCAGGATGAGAAGAACCGCCGCCACGACGACGTCGATGATTCGCTTACCCCGCTCCGGGCTGGTCCGGGGCAGCGACAGGTCGGCGTCGACGAGACCACCAGGCACCGGCACGTTGTGACCTCCCACGCGATTTTCACAAAAGGTATGTATTCGTCATACCAGGACAGACCGTGTGTCGATGCTGAATAGCGACGGTCGGTCCGCATTCCCCCGATCAACCCCGAAACCCCGTAGTCGGACACGGCCAGATCCGTGGCCTTGTGCAGCTCTTGCGGCCAATGGACCGAGCGGTAGAGTCGCGGCGGCCGGTCGGGCGAGGGAAGAACTAGCCGGTCGGGCGAGGGAGATGACGTGTTGCACCTGAGGGTGATAGCCCCGGTGGACCGGTCGGCGGAGGTCGTCGACCTGCTCGCCGCGGAGGCCGGGGTCACTCATCTGGCCGTGCTGCCCGGCGCTGCCCGGCAGCCACCGGGCGACCTGATCCTCTGTGACGTGGTGCGGGAGAGCGCCGACCACGTACTGCGGCAGTTGCAGCGGGTCGGCGTGGAGACCAGCGGTGGCATCGCGGCCGAAGACGTCGAGTTGACCATCTCCGCGGCGGCCGATCGGGCGGCGGACAGGGCGCCGGGCAGCGGCGCGGACGCGGTGGTCTGGGACGAGATCGCCGCGAAGACCGGCGAGCAGACCGAACTGTCCGGCACCTACCTCGTGCTGATCGTGGTGGCCACCATGATCGCCGGCATCGGTGTGCTGCTGGACCAGCCGATCCTCATCGTCGGGGCGATGGTGGTCGGTCCGGAGTTCGGCCCACTCGCCGCGCTGTGCGTGGCGCTGTTGCGCCGCAAACTCGGGGTGGTCGGCCGCTCGGTGCAGGCTCTCGCGGTCGGCTTCCTGGCGGCCATGGTGGCGACCGTGCTGAGCACCTGGGCGCTGACCGCCGCCGGCCTGGTCGGTCGGGAGATGCTGCTCGCCGAACGTCCGCTCACCGACTTCATCTGGCGGCCGGACGCGCTGTCCTGGGTGGTCGGGTTACTCGCCGGTGTCGCCGGCATGCTCTCGCTGACGTCGAAGAAGTCCGGCAGCCTGGTCGGCGTGCTGATCTCGGTCACCACGGTTCCGGCGGCGGCGAACGTGGCGGTAGCGGCAGCCTACGGCGTGTGGGACGAAGCGGGCGGCTCGGCGCTCCAACTGGTGATCAACCTCTGTGCGATCGTCCTTGCCGGCCTGCTCACCCTCGTTGTGCAGCAGGCCTGGTGGTGGAGCCTGGCCCGCCGGGCCCGTCGTCCAGCAGCCGGTTGAGCAGCGTCCGCAGCGGGATCGACTCACCGTCGCGACCACCCGCCCCGACGACCAACGGCGCCGGGCTGGGCTCCGGGTCGACGCCGAACAGCCGAGCCCGCAGGCCGCCCGGCACGGTCAGCAGATGGAACCGGCCGGCCACGTCCACCGCCCGGGTCCCGGCCCGGTCGACGTACCAGCCGGTCAGCCCGGTCCGGTAGCGCCCACGCCCGTCGTACCCCCGGGCGAGAAGCCGGCTGGTGCGCAGCCCTCGCCGGGTAGCCTCGGCCACGAACCAGGCCACCAGCTCCGCCGCCTCCGCGTGCTCGGCGGCCCGCCGCCGCGCGTCCGCGTCGGCGTGCGCCCGCACCGCCTGCCGCTGCTGATCCCGCCACTCCCCGGCGTCTCGATCACCCACGACGCCGACGGTACGCGAGTCGACTCAGTCGAGCACGGCCCGCAGCGTGTGCCGGGCGATGCCGGCCATCACCGGGTTGGTCTCGACGTAGTACGGCAACGCGTTGATCGCCTGCTCCAGGGCCCAGCCGCGTCCCCGCTGCCAGGTCGCGTCGTCCACGCCCAACGCCAGCCGGTACGTCTCTCGGGAACCCGCGTCGAACAGGTTCCACGCGGGCATCAGGTCCACCGCGGGGTCGCCCACGCCGACCGAGCCCAGATCGATGACGGCGGCCAGCCGGCCGGCGCGGACCAGCAGGTTGCCCGGCATCAGGTCGCCGTGGATCCACACGTCGGCGGGGTCGTCGCGGCGCGCGCCCCGGCACCGCTCCCACACCTCGCCGAGCGCGGTCGTGTCGGTGAGCGCGCCGCTGACCGCGAGCGCGGCCCGCACGCTGGCGTCCTCGGCGGCCAGCGGCCCGCCGCGCCCGTTCCCGGACCAGACCCGCCCGCCGGTGTCGATGCCACGCAGGGCGGTCACCACGCCGGCCAGGTCCCGCGCGAAGACGTCGAGGTCGGCGATCCGGTCGGGCTGGGCCGTCTCCCCCGGAATGAACTGGTACGCCGTCCACGGCCCGGGGTACCCGTCGCCCGGCTCGCCGAGGCCGAGCGGCTCCGGCACCGCAACCGGAAGGTGCCCGCCGAGCAGCACTGCGTACTCCTGCTCGCGCCGCAACTCGGCGCGCAGCTCGGGATCGGTCGAGGGGAGCAGCGGAAACCGCAGCACGATGTCCGGACCGAGCCGGAACAAGGCGTTCACAGTGCCGGTCGAGGGGAGCGGCCGGACCGGCAGGTCCCGCCACCGGGGGAACTGCTCGGCCACCAGCGCGGAAACCACGTCCACGCTCACGTCCACCTGATCGGCATGCATCCTCACCGCGAGATCATCTCCCCGAACCTCGCAGCCACGCGAGCAAATTTCCCACCGCCCGCACCGTCCGCCCCGCCCGTGCCGTCCGCCCCGCCCGTGCCGCCCGTGCCGCCCGCGCGTGCCTCCCCCTGTGGTTGGCCCGGTCGGGTCTGGGCCAGGAGGGTGCGGCATGCGCGCCGATCTTGCAGGTTCGGTCGTCGAGATAGGCGGAATCCGGGCTTATGTCGGGACAGTAAGTGCAAGATCGACGGGAAGGGCGGATCGGCTTCGTCGATCATGGAGTTGTGGTGCCTGGCTTGGTGTTATTCGGGCTATTTGTCGCCCACCACAAC
>NZ_JBEZGJ010000162.1:0-16861 GCF_040649965.1 Micromonospora sp. NPDC048843 | reverse complement strand
GGCCCGGTACGGGGCGGCGACTGTCGGGTAGAGCGCGCTGACCGCCGCCCCGCGCTCGCGTGCGCCCCTCAGCAGGGCGGTGAGCATGGCGCGGGGCGACGTACTGAGCGGTCGGAGCAAGCCGATCGAGCGCAACGGAAGCACTGTCGTCAAGGTCGGCGAGGTCGCCAAGGCGGCCGGACTGGGCGCCAACGCCCGCACCACCGCTGGCGCGAAGCAGACCAAGGACCAGTACGTCGAGCTCAAGCGCGAGCGGACCGACAAGATCTTCGTGATCCTGGCCGAGTTCGGGGACGAACGGCACCCGTCCTACCCGGACAAGGACATGAACCCGGACATCGCCGGACCGACGACGTTCGATGGTCCGCTGCACAACAAGATCCCCGAGCCCAACCGGGCCGTGGACAACTCCACCATCTGGCAGCCGGACTTCAGCCCGGAGCACTTCCGCCAGCTCTACTTCGGCACCAACCCGGGCGACGAGTCGCTCAAGCAGTACTACGAGGCCCAGTCCTCGGGTCGCTACACCGTCGACGGTGAGGTGACCGACTGGGTCAAGGTCCGGTACAACGAGGCCCGCTACGGTCGCTCCGACGACCCGATCCCGGACCCGGAGCCCGGCCAGGAGCCGGACCCGCAGGACGACCGGGCCGTCTGCCCCGACAACGTCTGCGCGAACACCTGGAACCTGATCGCCGACGCCGCCACCCAGTGGGTCGCCGACCAGAAGGCCAAGGGTCGGACGGACGCCCAGATCGCCACCGAGATGAAGTCCTTCGACCAGTGGGACCGGTTCGACTTCGACGGTGACGGCGACTTCAACGAGTCGGACGGCTACATCGACCACTTCCAGATCGTCCACTCCGGCGGTGACCAGGCCGACGGTGACCCGCAGCAGGGTGAGGACGCGATCTGGAGCCACCGCTGGTCGGCGTTCAACAGCTCGCCCGTCGGCCCGCCGAACTTCCCGATCGGCGGCACCCAGATCGGCAACACCGGCGTCTGGATCCGCGACTACACGATCCAGCCGGAAAACGGCGGTCGCAGCGTCTTCTACCACGAGTACGGCCACGACCTGGGCCTGCCGGACGACTACGGCCCGGCGGACAACAGCAACGAGCACTGGACCCTGATGGCCCAGAGCCGGCTCGGCGCCAAGAATGACGTCGGCATCGGCGACCGGGGCGGCGACCTCGGGGCGTGGAACAAGCTCCAGCTCGGCTGGCTCGACTACGAGGTCATCGTGGCGGGGCAGAAGCGCTCCTTGGAGCTCGGCCCGCAGGAGTACAACTCGGACAAGGCACAGGCCGCCGTGGTCGTGCTGCCGCCGCGCGAGTACACGTTCAACTACGGCGCACCGTTCGAGGGTGCCAAGCAGTATTTCTCCGGTAACGAGGACGACCTCGACAGCAGGATGACGAGGACGTTCGACCTCACCGGCAAGTCCGCGGCGGCACTGTCGCTCAAGGGCAAGTACAGCATCGAGGCCGGCTACGACTTCCTCTACTTCGAGGCGTCCACGGACGGCGGCAAGACCTGGACCGACCTGAACGGCACCGTCAACGGTTCGCCGATCGGCGTCGACGGCGCGGGGCGTCCGGCCCTCGCCGGCACCAGCAAGGGCGCCTGGGCTGACATCAACATCCCGCTGACCTCGGTCGCCGGGAAGGTGGCGCAGGTCCGCCTGCACTACGTCACCGACGGTGGCGTCTCCGAGGGCGGCTTCTTCGGTGACGCGATCACCGTGACCGCCGACGGTCAGACCGTGTTCAGCGACGGCGCCGAGACCGACGCCGGCTGGGCGCTGGAAGAGTTCCAGGTGGTCGGGGCGACCTACACCCGGCTGTTCGACAACTTCTACATCGCCGGCAACCGGTCGTACGTCTCGTACGACAAGTACCTGAAGACCGGCCCGTACTTCTTCGGCTACGCGAACACCCGCCCGGACTGGGTGGACCACTACGCGTACCAGGAGGGCCTGCTCATCTCGTACTGGAACACCCGCTGGTCGGACAACAACACCGCCCCGGCGTCGGCGTCCAACCCGGGTGGTCACCCGGGTGAGGGTCGCAACCTGTACATCGACGCGCACCCGCGCCCGATCTACAACCTGACCGGGGCTCCGTGGCGGGCCCGCGTCCAGGTGTACGACGCACCGTTCAGCCTGAACAAGGCCGACTCGTTCACCCTGCACCTGAACAGCCAGCCGCAGTACATCCGTGGCCAGGCTGCTGAGCCGCTGTTCGACGACACCAAGAAGTACTTCTACGAGGAGCTGCCGAACCACGGCGTCAAGCTCCCCGCGACCGGTGTCAAGATCAAGGTTCTGGAGCAGGACGGCACCTCGATGAAGATCCGGATCAGCTGACCACTGATCCCGCACCAACCAGCGACGCCCCGGGCAGGTGATCTGCCCGGGGCGTCGCCCTTTGCGCGCCACCTCCCGGATGTTTCCGGACCGTGTTTCTCCACTGGCGGTCGAGTCATCTCCCCTGGTCCCGCTCCGGGACTACCCGGGGCTTTCCCCTGTTCAACGCGACCACCAGGGTCGCCCGCGGCAACCGGGTCCTAGGCTGTCTGCCATGACCGACCAGCGCGGCGGGGCCGTCGACGAGTCCTGTGTCCTCACCGAGGGGCCGTGGACGCACCGTTTCGTCGGCGCCAACGGCAGCCGGTTCCACGTGGTCGAGGGCGGCACCGGGCCGATGGTGCTTTTCCTGCACGGCTTCCCGGAGCACTGGTGGGCCTGGCACCAGATGCTGCCGGCGATCGCCGACGCCGGCTTCCGGGCGGTCGCCGTGGACCTGCGCGGCTACGGGGCCAGCGACAAACCGCCACGGGGGTACGACGGCTACACCCTCGCCGCCGACATCGCCGGGCTGATCCGCGCGCTCGGTGAACGTTCCGCGACGATCGTCGGCAGCGGCCTCGGTGGCATGGTGGCCTGGACGGTGGCCTCGTTCCACCCGTCCCTGGTCCGCCGGCTCGTCGTGCTGGGGGCACCGCACCCGCTGCGACTGCGCGCCGCCATCTTCGCAGACCCGCGCGGGCAGTTCACCGCCTCCACACCGGCGTTGAAGTTCCAGCTACCCCGCTACGAGCACGTCCTGACCCGCGACGGCGCTGCGGCAGTCGGAGAGATCATGCGCCGCTGGGGTGGCCCACAGTGGGTGGCCGGGCCGGACTTCGAGGCGTACGCCGAACGGTGCCGGGAGGCGATGTGCATCCCGCAGGCCGCGTTCTGCGCACTGGAGGGTTACCGCTGGGCGTTCCGCTCGCTGCTGCGACTGCACGGCTACCGGTTCGTCCGCCTGATGCAGAAGCCACTGTCCACCCCGACCCTGCAACTGCACGGCGCCCTGGACACCGCCTCCCTGCCGCGTACAGCGCTGGGCTCCGGCCGGTACGTCGTCGCCCCGTACGAGTGGCGACTGCTCGACGGGGTGGGGCACTTCCCGCACCTGGAGGCACCGGAACTGGTGCTCGGCGAGATCCTGCGGTGGGCGAAGACCTGACCTGTCAGACCCGCTGCTCCCGCAGGTCGGTGACCTCGGCGGCCGGCGCCCAACCCTGGTAGACGCCGAAGTCGAAGACTTCCAGTCGCATCGCCTCGGCCACCGGCCAGCGACCACCGGTGTACTCCACCCGCAGCCAGGCGTCGTGCTTGCCGAGCACGATGAACGGCTGCCCCTGCCAGGTGCAGGTGGTCCGCACGTACGCCAGATCCTCGATCTCGCTCGCCGGCAGCACCCGGACGTAGCGGCCCGCACGGACCTCCTCGAAGCCCTCACCCGGCTCGGGCTGGTAGAGGCGGATGTCGTCGCCGTCCGGGCTGGCCTGGTATTCCCGGCCCTGCCAACGGGCCACGTAACCGTCGCGCATCACGCCTCCCCGACCCGTCGCCAGATGACCGAGTCGGTGTCCAGCTCCGCGACCACCCGCTCGCTGCCGTCCGCGCCGATGCGCCAGAGCTGGGCGCCGTGCGGCAGCCGTGCGCTGTCCACTTTGAACTCCGCCACCACGTCGCTGCTCTCACCAGGGGCGAAGCCGTTGCCCCGGAACGGCGGACGTTCGATGACCCAGCCCTCCATGGCCCGCATCGCCGGCTCGTTCTGACCGCCGTACGGGATGCGGTAGAGGCTCGGCCGGTGCGCCGGCCAGCGCAGCACGTAGATCTCCTCGGCGTCCGGAGCGAACGGCGAGCCGGGGTAGCTGAGGCCCAGCGCCTCGTGCACCTGAGCCGGTGTGGTCAGGTGGGACAGCTCACCGGCTCGGTGTACGAACCCGGACACCCGGTCGTACCCACGATCCAGGTAGTACGCGAGCTGGCTGGGGGCGACCGCCTTCTGCATGACCGTCGGCCGGGTCGGGTCGACCGCCGCGGGGGCATACCGGGGACGGGCGGCGGGTTCGGCAGCGGCCGGCGCTTCCACCTGGTCCACTTCCAGGTCGTCCCCGAGCCCCACCTCGGCGGCCCAGTTGGCCAACGCGACTATCTGCTCGCCGGGCAACTTGGCACCCACCGGCGTGCCCGGGTTGACGGCGAACGACCAGTCCTCGTCGGGCCAACGCCGGATCAGTTGGGCGAACTTCACCCGGACCGTGTCGACATCCCCCTCGACGTGGTCGGCGAGGCGCTCCGACGACGTGTAGACCACCACGTACGTCTCGCCGTCGAGCTGCCCGGTACGCCAGACGAAGCCGGGATCTCCGGGGCGGCTTCCCCGCACCGAGTCCGGTGCCGCCGGCAGTAGCACCCGGGCCAGCAGGAGGGTGGACAGGAACGTGTCGGTGCTGCCCGAGCCTGCGGCGCTGAGCAGGTCCTCTTCGACAGTGTTGGCCGGCTCGAACTCGACCGGCGCCGGCTCGTCGACCGGTGGGTGCGGAACGTCGTCCGCGATCACGCTCGCGCCGCCGTCCTGGTCCGTACTGGCCGGGCCGGCCGACGAAACAGCACTGTCGGCGCGGAGCGGGGCGTCGACGCGGCCGTCGATTCGCGGGTCACCCGGGCCGCCGCCGGCAGCGCCGGCCTCTGCCGGAACCACCGGGTGCGGGGCGGACGGGCTCGGGGCCGGCTGGCCGGGGCTGAACGACGTGGGCCCGGACGGGTTGGATCCGAACGACGACGGACTAAACAGGCCCGGATCAGGGGGCGGCGAGCCGAACGGCGGCGGGGCGGCCTCGGCGGGGCTGGGCCGTCGGGGCGCGTCGACCGGCGCGCTGCTCTCGACCGGGTCGGTGATGTCGCGGGACTCGATGATGGTGCCCTCGATGACGATGGGCGTGAAGCCCCGGCGCGGCGCGGGCGGCCCGGAGACCGGTTCCGCGACGGACGCCGGCAGATCCTCCGTCGGCGCGAACCGGCCCGGCCGGTCCTGGGGAATCGCCTGCGTCTCCTCCGCCGATGGCCGCCCAGGCGCACCGGTCAGGGGTGGCTCACCGGTCATCCGGAACGCGCGGGTGGGCTCCTCAGCCAGTGGGTTGTGCCGGCGCGGCGGCAGCGGCTGGGTGATCTCCTCGCCGGATGGTGGCGCGTCCATCCCGCGGGACGCGCCGAGGCCGCCCTCCGGCCGTCGTATCGGCTGAGTGGCTGCCGGGTCCGCCGCCATCGGAAAGGCCCGCGTCGCGGTCTCGTCGGCCGGCGCATCGGCTGGGCGGCGGCGAGGGAAGGGCTGGCTGCCTCGCCCGAACCGGGTCGGCGGGGCCGCCCGGTCACCGGGGTGTCCCCCGCTCGCGGCCGGGTCGCGGGCCGGGCTGGGGTCGAAGAAGGAGCGGCGAGGCGCGGCCTGGGGGCCACCGTTGCCGTTAGCCGGAGCGGGGCCGTCGACGTCGCCCGGTCGGGTCCCTGCGGGCCAGCCAGCGCCCGGCCCGGCCTGGTCGGTGGTGGGGCCGGCGGTCGCCAACGGCGTGAACCGGGACGGCCGCCCGGCTCGGGGCAGCGCTCCGTTGCCCGGCGCGGGCCGGGGCGGTTCGGTCAGGTGCCGCTGACCGGCGGCGGGTAGGTCCTCCTCGGCAGGTCGGCGCGGCGGCTCAGCGGGGACGGGTGGCCGAGGCGCCGGACCCGGCACCGGCGGTGCCCCCACCCGTGGGGCCGGGCTTCGTGCGGGCCTTCGGGGTGCGAGCGGAGCACTCTCGGGCCCGGACGGGGCCGCCCCCGTCACCGGAGGCGATCCAGCGGCTGGCGCGGCGTCCCGCGGTGGCGCGGTGTCCCGCAGTGACGCGGCGTCCCGCAGTGGCGCGCCGGGCCGGGTGCGCGCCAACGTCTCGGCCCGTTCCAGGCGAGCCCGGGCACCCATGGCACGGCCGGGCAGTCGCACGTCACCTCGGGACAGCTGCGACACGAACCAGGCCGGCAGGTAACCCTCAACCGGCAGACCCGGATTGACGGCGAGCCACCACTCGTGGTTGGGCCAGCTGGCCGCGAGATCGGCGAAGGGGATGCGTCGGTTGCTGCCGGCATGATCGCCGAGGCAGGCTCGCAGGGCGGCGGCGGAGGTGAAGGCCAGGACGTGGGTCCGGCCGCCGGTGGTCCAGGTGCCCCATCCGGCGGGTGGCTGGCCGGGCTGCGTCGGCGCGGAGACCGGCAGCAGCACATCGGTGCGGGACAGGAGCCGGAAGTACAACTCCTGGTCGTTGGCGCGCAGCGCGTCGCGCATCGCCACCTCGGCCTCCGTGGCCGGCTCCCATGCGGTCACGGCCACCTCCCCTTCCGAGAACAGGCCACAGGTATCGCGTACAACCTACAAGGTGGTACCAAGATCACAATGGCTGGCCGGCGGCGGCCTGCCAGGGCCCGGAGGAGGCGATAACATCCCGTTCCGGAGCCGACACGATACGGAGGGTGTCGATGTCCCGATCGATCACGCGCCCGGTCCTCGCAGGTCTGGCCGCCAGCCTGTTGACCGTACCGGCCCTTCCGACAGTCGCCGCCACCGCCGGGCTCCGGGCGGCACCGGCCTGCGCGACACCACTCACCCCCGTCCGGCCGGTAGCGGCCAGGCCCTGGCCACAGCAACGGTACGACCCGGCGCGGCTCGCGCCGCTGGCCACCGGCGCCGGGGTGACAGTCGCTGTGGTCGACTCGGGGGTTGACCGGGTGCACCCGCAGCTGGCTGGGCGGGTGCTGGCCGGCACCGACCTGCTCGACCCCGGCGGGGACGGCGGCCGGGACTGCGCCGGGCACGGCACCGGTGTGGCGAGCATCATCGCCGCGGCACCCCGCCCCGACGTCGCCTTCCGCGGCCTGGCGCCGGGTGCCCGAATCCTGCCGGTGCGGGTGAGTGAGCAGCAGGTGGTGCAGGGGCGGGAGTCCGGGCGCACGGTCAGCGCCGACGAGTTCGCCCGGGCCATCCGGTGGGCCGTCGACCATGACGCCGACGTGGTGAACCTGTCCGTGGTGCTGTACGCGGACGATCCGGAGGTCCGTTCGGCAGTGCGGTACGCGGTCGACCGGGACGTGGTGCTGGTTGCCGCCGCCGGCAATCTGCACGACAGCGGGGACCCCCGGCCCTTCCCCGCAGGGTACGACGGGGTGCTCGGCGTGGGCGCGATCGGGGCGGACGGCGCGCGGGCGACGTTCTCGCAGACCGGCCCGTACGTCGACCTCGTGGCCCCGGGCAGCGAGGTGCTGACCGCCGCACCCGGTGCCGGCCACCATCGGGTCGAAGGCACCAGTTACGCGGCGCCCTTCGTGGCCGCCACCGCCGCGTTGCTGCGGCAATACCGGCCGGAGCTGACCGCCGCCCAGGTGGCGGAGCGGATCATCTCCACCGCCGATCCAGCTCCGGGCTCGGGCCGGGGCGGCGGGTACGGCGCCGGCGTGTTGAACCCCTACCGTGCGGTCACCGAGACCAGCGGCGGCCGTGCGGCCGACGCGCGGCCGATCGCCGCCCTTGCCGACGACCGGGCCGACCCGGCGCAGCTCGCCCACCAGGCCCGCCGGGCCGCCGCACGGG
This sequence comes from Micromonospora sp. NPDC048843, assembly GCF_040649965.1. NCBI lineage: Bacteria > Bacillati > Actinomycetota > Actinomycetes > Micromonosporales > Micromonosporaceae > Micromonospora > Micromonospora sp. NPDC048843. The sequence continues at coordinate 8,906 of NZ_JBEZGJ010000162.1, read as the reverse complement.
ACCGAGCCCTGCTTGTCGGGGCGGTGGCCGGCATCACGGCGGTCACAGTGGCGCTGCTCGCCCTGGTGCTGCCCCGGGGCGCCCGTCGACGCTGGCGCCCGGCCGACCCGGCCTGAGCCCGCCCGCGCACGGCCTGAACCCGCCGACGTACGGCCCTGGCCGCCGATCGGCTGCGGGCGGGGCGCTGACCCGGACACTGTCAGCGCTCCCGGCCCACACCGCTCACTGGAACAGCCCGGTGTTCTTCTTCTCGGTGTCCAGGTAGTCGGTGGCGGAGTCGTTCACCGCCAACCGGATGTCACGCAGCATCCCCTGCAGGTCCTGCGAGGCCGAACGCCACCGCGCCTGCCGCTGCTCATAGGCCTGCCGCGCGTCGCCCGTCCAGCTCGCCACCAGCGGGGCGGCGTCGCGTTCGAGTTGGCCGAGTTGCGCGTCGAGGGTGTTCAACGCCTTCTGAATGTCAGCGCCGGCCTGCTGCAGCGCGGCGAAGTTGACGACCAGCACACCATTGTCCATCGGATTCCCTCCCCAACGGGATCAGAGCGGCAGCTGGATGCCGCCGCGGTTGGTGCCGGCCACCCGGCTGGCCACCTCGTCATCGGACGCGTGGTACTGCCGACCGGCGGTGCGGATCGCACCGGCGGTCTCGCGCAGCGCGCGGTGCAGCGCCGCCTGGTCCTGTGACCACTGCTGCTTGACCTGCTCGAACGACCGACCACCAGCGCCACGCCAGGCTTGCTGCAACACCTCCAGCTCGGCCAGCAGGCCGGTCAGCATGGATTGCAACGACTGGTCCACCTGCTCGAACTTCGCGGCAGTCTGCTGCATCACCGCTGCTTCTGCCTTGGTTTGGGACATCCGGACGTCACCTCGTCTCTCGGATCGCACCTGGCCGTCGACGCGCCCACCCCGTGGCGACGCGTCGTCGCTTGGCCCGGTCGTCGAGCACTGAGACACGGGTCAGCGAAGGACTTCGTGGCTGACGGTAGCGACCTCGTAGCAGTTCTGCTACCCCACCGGCTTCCCCTGTGGACAACCGAGGCGGCCATCGGTCGCTTACGATGTGCCGCAGCCACGTCGCGGCGCGTGACGGGCCGCCGGAGGGCGGCCGGCCGCCCGACCCCGGTCCCCACTGGTCGAGGAGGCACGGTGCCGGCGATCACCACCGGAGGGCCGCACCCGCCGGTCCCGGTCGGGTCCGAGGCAGCTGCCTCCCCACGAGTGGGCGGGCCGGGCCGATCCACCGACCGCGGCCCGCTGTCGGTCGGTCAGCGCGCCCCTCGTCGCCGGTCGCCGGTGGCCCACTGGGTCGCGCAAGGTCGCCGTGCGGCTGCCGGAGCGCGGGCCGGCCAACTGGTCACCGCACAGGTCGCGGCGGCGCTCGTGCTCGTCACCCTCGGCCGCCCCGCGCCGGTCGTCGCCGCGGCCGTACTGGTGGCCGTGCTGCTGGTGGCCGCCGCCTGGGTGCCGGTGCGGGGGCGGTGGCTGTTCGAGTGGTTGGGCACCGCCATCGGGCACCTCACCCGCCGACGGGCGTTGGCCGGGCCGGCCGACGCGGCCGAACTGCTCGACCTGGTCGCCCCGGGCACCGTGGTCCGCTCGACCGAGTTGACCGGCGGGTCGGCGGCCGTCCTGGAGGACACCACCGGCATGGTCGCGCTCCTGGAGCTCGGCGACCCCGGCGACCTGCTGGGCGACGTGTCCCAGGCGATCCCCGCCCCGGCCGCGTTGCTTCCCCCGACCGGGCCGGACCAGCCCCCGCTGCTGATCCAACTGCTGCTCGCCGGTGCGCCGGCACCGGTGCCGAGCGCCGGTGGCACCGTCGGCACGTCGTACCGGCAGCTCACCGACGGGCGGCTCGCCGGGCGCGAGCGGGCGGTGGTGGCGGTCCGGGTGCTGCGGGTGAACGGTTGGTCCGAGGAGGACCTGCGCCGGGTACTCGCCGGCACGGTCCGCCGGATCGTCCGCCGGCTCGGGCCGTTGGCCGCGCGGCCGCTCGGGGTGCCGGCGGCGCTGCGCGTCCTGGGCGAGCTGGCCCACCACGACGGCGAACCGGTCCGGGAGTCCTGGCCGGCGATCCGGACCGGCACTCTCGTCCAGGCCACCTTCCGGCTGCTCCACCGGCCCGACGCGGGTGCTGCGGCTGGACGCCGGCTGGTGCCCCGCCTGCTCGCGCTGCCGGCGACGGCCACGACGGTGTCGATCTGCTCAGGCCCGTCGCCGACGATGTCGACGTCGTCGGGTCCGCCGGCGGCCAGCGGAGTGCCGACCGAGCTGACCGTACGCCTGGCCGCCGGGACGGCGACCGAGTTGGTGGCGGCCACCGAGGCGCTGACCCGCCTGGTGACCGACCTGGGCGGAAAGCTACGCCGACTGGACGGGGCCCACCTGAGCGGGCTGGCCGCCACGCTGCCGTTGGCGCTGGCGGCACCCGGGGTGCAGCCCCGCCCACCGGCGCCCGGAGCGCGACCCGACCCGGCGGTCGACGACTGGGAGCTGTCAGTGGGCGACGCGGGACTGATGGTCGGCACCAACCGGCACGGCCGAGCCGTCACAGTGCGACTGTTCCGGCCGGAGAGCACCCGCGTCCTGCTGGTCGGCGGGGTGCGGGCAGCCCAGCTGGTGGCCCTGCGCGCCCTGGCACTCGGTGCCCTGGTGGTGGTGCAGACCGCCCGGCCACGCGCCTGGGAGCCGTTCATCAGAGGGGTTGGCGCGCCGGGCGGCACGATCCCGTTGCTCCCTCCCGGCCGGGCGGTCGCCGACGGGGTGGGCACCGCGCTGCGTCCGTTGCTGCTGATCGTCGACGCCGGACCGGTGGCGGCGGAGGCCGCGCCGGGCCCGCCGTGGCGGGCCACCCTTGTGGTACGCGACGAGCTGACCCCTGCCGATGTGGACGCGTTGAGCCGCGCCGACCTGGCGTTGCTACAGCCACTGACCTCCGCCGAGGCCACCCTGGCCGGAGCGGCGCTGGGGCTGGGCGGCTCGGCCGAGTGGCTGACCCGGATCCGGGAGGACATGGTGGCCGTTGTCAACCGTCGGGCGCTGCGCTGGGCACTGCTCTCCCCCACTCCGATCGAGGCGCAACTGATCGGCCCGCCGACGCGCGGCTGATTCCACCGGCACGGCCAGCTGGCGGGTTACGTCGGTGCGGTGTCCGTGGCACGATCCCCGCCATGGGTTTTCTGAAAGGTCTGCTGATCCGGCTGGCCAGCACAGCTCTGGCTTTCTGGCTGGCCACGCTCCTCATCCCGGGCATCTCCCTGGATTCGAACTCGGCCACCGAGACGGTGACCACGCTGCTCCTGGTGGCGGTGATCTTCGGCGTGGTCAACGCGGTTCTCCAGCCGATCATCAAGACCGTCGGTTGTGGCTTCTACCTGCTGACCCTGGGTCTCATCGCCCTGGTGGTGAACGGGCTGCTCTTCCTGCTCACCAGCTGGATCGCCGACCAGGCCGGGCTGCCGTTCTCGGTGGACGGTTTCTGGCCGGCAGCAGTGCTCGGCGCCCTCTTCGTGAGCATCGTGACCTGGATCCTCGGCGCCGTCCTCGACCGGGACTGACCGCCGACCAGCCAGCGCCGACCCGGTCCGTCCGGGGCTCCGACCTCGGCCGGGGCCCCGGCGGGCCGATGACCAGAGTTCGGGAATGTGGCGGCCGGACTGCCCATCCCGGCGGTTAGCGTCGCGGCATGTTCTCGCTGACTAGTTCCGACGGCCACCTGCTCAGCACCGATCCGGCGCGGATCGACCTGGACCTGGTGCACCACTGGTTGTCCACCGACGCGTACTGGGCGCTCGGACGAGACCGGGAGACCACCGAGCGGTCGTTCGCCGGCTCACTGGCGTTCGGCATCTACCGGCCGGAGGACGGCCGCCAGGTCGCTGTGGCCCGGGTCGTCACCGACGGCGCCACCTTCGCCTGGCTCTGCGACGTGTACGTGGACCGGGCCGCCCGGGGTCGCGGGCTGGGCGGGTGGCTGGCCGGCGCGGTCCGCGACCACCTGGACGAGCTGGGCGTACGCCGGATCCTGCTCTGCACCAGCGACGCCCACCAGGTGTACGCGGGGGTGGGCTTCACCCCGCTGGACGCGCCGCAGCGCTGGATGCAGCTGGACCGGCGCCCCCCGGTGACCCCGATCACCGGAAAGGAACAAAGCAGCACTACGCCCCTTACGGTGGAGGCGTGACGCCACTCCGCCTGGGATACCTCTACGGCCTCGGCGCGTACCTGCTCTGGGGTTTCTTTCCGCTCTACCTGAAGCTGCTGCGACCCGCCGGCCCACTGGAGATCCTGGCCCACCGGATCGTCTGGTCGGTGGTCTTCGTGGCGCTGCTGCTGGCGGCGCTGCGCAACGTCGGCTTCCTGCGGGCGCTGCTGCGTCGCCCCTGGGCGGTGGCGGGGATCGTCGCCGCCGCCGCGCTGATCGCAGTCAACTGGGGCACCTACATCTACGGGGTCAACTCCGACCGGGTGGTGGAGACGGCGCTCGGCTACTTCATCAACCCGCTGGTAGTGGTGCTGCTCGGGGTGACTGTGCTGCGGGAGCGGCTACGCCCGGCGCAGTGGGTGGCGCTGGGAATCGGCGCGTCGGCGGTCGCGGTGCTCACAGTGGACTACGGCCGGCTGCCCTGGCTGGCGTTGACCCTGGCGTTCAGCTTCGCCGGCTACGGCCTGGTCAAGAAGCGGCTCGGGCTGCCGGCGGCGGAAGGGCTCTTCGTCGAGTCGGCGGTGCTGGCGTTGCCGGCGCTGGGTTACCTGGGTTGGCTGACGGCGAAGGCCGACCTGACCTTCGGGCACGTCTCGGCCGGGCACACAGTGCTGCTGGTGCTGGCCGGCGCGGCCACGGCGATCCCGCTCTTGCTGTTCGCCGGGGCGGCCAACCGACTGCCCCTGAGCAGCCTCGGCATGATCCAGTATCTGGCGCCCATCCTCCAGCTCGGCTGCGGTGTGCTGATCTTTCACGAGCCGATGCCGCCGGCCCGCCTTGCGGGTTTCGCGCTGGTCTGGCTGGCCCTGATCGTCTTCACCGCCGACGCCGTACGAGCTTCCCGCCGCACCCGCCAGTCCCGCCGCACCCCACCCCCACCCGCTGTCGATCATGGAGTTGTGGTGCCTGCTCGGCACTAATTTGGGCGGTTTGCCACCCACCACAACTCCTTGATCGACGCGGATGGGCGGGCGGGTGCTGCGGGACTGGCGCGGGCGGGGCTGGGACGCGGATGGGCGGGCCGGGGTTGGAGGGCCAGGGCTAGGGGACGGCGTAGGTCAGGAGGGGCGTGCCGTCGGCTTTTTGCAACTCCACACTGACCAGCTCGGCGTCGGTGAACCTCGTCGCGCCGGTGAAGCTGAGGTCGTCGCCGGGCGCCGCCAACCAGGAGCCGATCTGCTCGGTGGCACCGTTCGGACCGCGCGCCACCAGCCGGAACGGATACGCCTTGCCGTAGCTCGTCCGCGCGTCGTACCCACAACGCATTGTCACCTCGGTGCCCCACTTGGTGCCGGTGAGCCCGAGGTCGGCGTGCACCGGCCCGGCGGCGGCCACCGGTCGCATGGCCACCATCGACACCTGCGGGGTCGGGTTGCCCTGCGCGCCGGGCGGCCCGGACGGGTCGACCGTTCGAGGCAGCGCCACTGCGGTGCCCACACCGACCAGCAGCGCCAGCCCGGCGGCGGCCAGTGTGGTCAGTGCGTACCGTCGCCGGTCCGCGGCGCGTTCCCGACGACGGCGCTGGCGGGCCTCGTCGAGCAGCGCGGGCACCCGGGGCGGGGCCGGCGGCGGCAGGATCTGCTCCAACCCCGCCGGGTCGAGGCGCCCGAGCAACCCGGGCAGGACGGCGATCTCGGCGACCGCCTCCCGACACGAGGCGCAGCCGCCCAGGTGCCGCTCGTAGGCCGCCCGTTCGGCAGGGGCCAGGGCGCCCAGCACGTACGCGCCGTCGTCGTACGCGAACTCGCACCGGGTCATCCCGTCACCCCCATCTCGGCCAGGACCAACCGTAGAGACCGCAGCGCGTAGTGGGTGCGGGATTTCACGGTCCCTGGCGGTACGCCCAGGCGGGACGCCGCCTCGGCCACCGACCGCCCCTGGTAGAAGCACTCGACAAGCACTTCCCGGTGGGTCGGGCTGAGCCGGTTCAGCGCCTCGGCGACGGTCCACGCCTCCACCGCCCGTTCGGCCTCGTCGATCACCTCGGGCGGTTCGGGCAGATCGTCGGTGAACACCTCGCCGACCCGGGTGGATCGCCGCCGCCAGGCGTCGATGGCCAGGTTGCGGGCGGTGGTGAACAGCCAGGACCGCACCGATCCGCGCCTCGGGTCGAGTGACTCCGGATGTCGCCAGGCCCGCAGCAGCGTCTCCTGCACCAGGTCCTCGGCCCGCTGCCGGTCCCCGTTGACCAGCCGCAGGGCATGGGCGTACAGCGCCTCCGCGTGCTCGTCGTGCAGCGCGCGGAGCAGTTGGGCGTCGTGGTCGCTGATGGCGGTCTCCTCGCTTCCGGCGCGCGTCCGGCGGTGCGTTCGCTCGGGAATACGTGCTGTCACGCCGATCGGTTCAGCCCGAGGTCAGACCGGTCGCGTGGTGATGCCGCCGACGAAGGTGTTCATGCCCGGTTCACATCGCGGCTGACGAGCGCTCACCACGTCCTCCTAGCGTCCGGCTGGTACGCCGCCTGTCGTGCCACCGACTTCTCTGGAGGCCTCCCCCATGAGCGACCGTCCCCGGCTGCTCCCCCTGTTGAACGGCACCCGCCATGGCACCCGTGATGCCATGACCTGTCTGTACCGGTGCGGGAACGCGTGTGACCACCCGGTCCCGAACACCTCCGACAACGCGTACTTCGGTGACGTGGTGAACGCCGAGGTGTCGCGGCGTGGCGTGGTCCGGGCCGGCGCGGTCGGCGCGTTGGTGCTCGGTTTCGGCGGCGCGGCAGCCGGCGCGCTCGCCGGGGCGGCCCCGGCCGTGGCGGCCCCGACCGCCCCGGACGTTCCGGAGAACGTCGGGTTCGGTCGTCCCAGCACCGGGGTCGGCAACGGCGCGCTGACCTTCAAGCCGATCCCACCGAACAAGCTGGACACCCTTGTCGTGCCGAACGGCTACGACCACGCCGTGGTGATCAAGTGGGGTGACCCGGTGCTGCCGGGCGCGCCGGAGTTCGACCTGCACCACCAGACCGCCGCCGCGCAGTCCAAGCAGTTCGGGTACAACAACGACTTCCTGGGCGTGCTGCCGCTGGACAAGCAGGGCAAGCGGGCGCTGCTCGTGGTCAACCACGAGTACACGAACGAGGACCTGATGTTCCCGGGCTACCCCGGCCTGGACGGGCTCTCCGTGGAGCAACTGCGCACCGCCATGGCCGCGCACGGCATGTCGGTGGTGGAGCTTGAGCGGGTCGCGGGCACCGGGCAGTGGAAGCCGGTCGGCAAGGGCCCTCGGCCGTACAACCGGCGGGTCACCGCCCTGAGCACCAAGTTCGACCTGACCGGCCCGGCCGCCGGCTCGGCCTGGCTGAAGACCGCCGCCGACCCCAGGGGTCGCACTGTCGTCGGCACGCTGAACAACTGCGCCGGTGGCGTGACCCCGTGGGGCACCGTGCTCTCCGGCGAGGAGAACTTCAACCAGTACTTCGTAGGCGCCGACGCCGTCCCGGCCGAGCTGAAGCCGAAGCTGGACCGGTACGGCATCGGCACCGCCAGCCGCTACCCCAGCGGCAGCCGCAAGTGGGAACGCGCGGACGAGCGCTTCGACCTGGCGAAGCACCCCAACGAGGCCAACCGGTTCGGTTGGGTCGTCGAGATCGACCCGTTCGACCCGGAGAGCCGCCCGCGCAAGCACACAGCGATGGGTCGGTTCAAGCACGAGGGCGCCAACGTGATCGTGGCGAAGGACGGCCACGTGGTCGCGTACATGGGCGACGACGAGCGGTTCGACTACCTCTACAAGTTCGTCTCGGACAAGAAGTTCATGAAGGGCAACTCCTGGGCTGCCCGCAAGCACAACCTGACACTGCTGGAGTCGGGCACGCTCTACGTGGCGAAGCTCGACCAGACCAGCGCCGCCGAGATCGACGGCACGGGCAAGCTCCCCGCCGACGGCGCGTTCAACGGTCGGGGTCGCTGGATCCGGCTGGTCAGCGGCAACCGGTCGTTCGTCGACGGGATGACCGCCGCGGACGTACTCACCTTCACCCGGCTCGCCGGCGACAAGGTCGGCGCGACCAAGATGGACCGCCCCGAGGACGTCGAGCCGAGCCTGCTCACCGGCAAGGTGTACGTGGCGCTGACGAACAACACCAACCGGGGCGTCGGCAGCAACCCGAAGGCGGACGAGGCCAACCCGCGCAACGCCAACAAGCACGGGCAGATCCTGGAACTGGTCGAGGACCGCAACGACAACACCTCGGAGACCTTCGCCTGGTCGCTGCCGATCGTCTGCGGCGACCCGACCGACCCGTCGACCTTCTTCGCCGGGTACGACAAGACCAAGGTTTCCCCGATCTCCTGCCCGGACAACGTCGCCTTCGACGCCACCGGCAACCTCTGGATCTCCACCGACGGCAACGCGCTGGGCAGCAACGACGGCCTGTTCGCCACCGCCGTGGAGGGTCCGGAGCGGGGTCACCTCAAGCAGTTCCTGACGGTGCCGCTCGGCGCGGAGACCTGCGGCCCGTTCATCACCGGTGACAACCGCTCGGTCTTCGTCGCCGTGCAACACCCGGGCGAGATCACCGGGGCCTCGGTGGAGAACCCGGCCTCGAACTGGCCGGACGGTGACTACGCCAAGCCGGGCGTGGTGGTCACCTGGCGCCTCGACGATCGGCAGGTGTCGCGCTACGTACTCGCGTCGCGGTGCCTGCCAGCCCCCGACGCACACGGGGGTCGACTCGGCAATCAGTTCCCAGCGCTCGCCC
>NZ_JBEZGJ010000161.1:0-17057 GCF_040649965.1 Micromonospora sp. NPDC048843 | reverse complement strand
GAGTCGTGGTCGTTCATGTCGCCCAGGTGACCCAGGTTCTCCAGCTTCGACTCCTGCAGGCTCGTCGCGATCGAGATGACCGCGGCCCGCTCCGGGAGGCCGGCCTTCTTCGTGGCGGCGATGATCGCCTTCACGTTCGCGGTCTGCTCGCCGTTGAGGGTGATGTGGGACTGGTCGCCCTGCGGCTTCGGCGCCGCCGATTGCACGGCCACCGCGACGGGCTTGGCATCCACGGCCGGAGTGGCGGCGTGGGCGGCGATGGGGCCGGCGAACACACCACCGGCGAACGCGAGACCAGCAACGGACAGCATGCTCTTACGGAAGATCGTGTTCATGAGGGGTAGCTCCTTCGGGGGTAGAACACCCACACCGCCAAAAGGGGGGACGGCGGCAGGGTGTGAGCACCTCGTCCGGCGCTGCACAAACAAAGGGGAAAAAGTCTGAGGGGGTGACACCGTGTCGGGGTGTCGGGGTCGGCGACCTGCGAGCGGGGGGCTCGTGGCGCCGGGACCATGTGTAACGACCGGCGGGCCGGGGTCATTCCGGGGTTGGCCCACTCGCCAGCACCCTCATCGGGGCGGTGCCCGTCGGTCGTTCGCCGGGACTGCAACGACCCGGGGGCCAGGGTCATTCCGGGATTGGCCCACTCGCCGGCACCCTCGTCGTGGCGGTGCCTGTCGGTCGTTCGTGGGGACTGTAACGAGCGGGTGGAGGCTGGCATTCCAGCCTGCGCGACCAGCCCTCACGGTCGGGCAGGCGGGTCGGTGGTGCTGCGATCGTCAGGGTGTGTAACGACCCCGGCCCGGCCATGATTCCGGCCCGCGAGTGCATCCGGTCACCGGACAAAGACCGCGTACCTCGCAGCAGCCTAAGCTCTACACCCGGCCCGAATGCCCCAGAACGGACAAAACGGCCTGGGGCGTCTCCTCCGCCTGCCCCTCGAACCGGACACTCGGCTTGATCCACTCGGGGTCATTGAAGTCGGGGTGTCCGGGCCGGCGGGATGCCCCGACATCAAGAAACCCGAGTGGATCACGGCCTTGTCGGCGGCGACGGGGCCCTGGCGGCGGCGGGGAGGCCGCCTGAACGGCACGAAACCGCGCCCCCAGGATGAGGGCGCGGTTTCGTGGATGTTGGGGACGCCTCGGGTCAGGCGACGTTGCGTTGGGCCGGGACTGTCGACTTGTGCGGGCGGCCCAGCCGGGCCTCCAGCCGTGCCACGTCGACCCGGGCGTGCCGGCGGTCTGCCAGGTCCTCCCAGCCAACGGCGAGCAGTCGCAGGCGCTCCGACTCGCTGAAGCCGCCCCACACGCCGTAAGGCTCCCGTACCGACAGGGCGTGGGCGGCGCACTCGGCGCGAACCGGGCAGGCGCGGCAGACCGACTTGGCGGCGGACTCGCGACGCAGTCGGGAGGAACCACGCTCACCGTCGGGGTGGAAGAACTGGGCGCTGTCGCGCCCTCGGCAGGCACCGAGTCGCTGCCAGTCCCAGAGATCGACGATGGGTCCGGGCAGTCTACGTACGTTCGACATCAGCACCCCTCCTCCCGCGCGGCTCCGCGAGAATCCTTATGGCCGGCATCCGGGCGGCGGGCCGCGCAGGCGCACCGTTCCCGGCCTGGATCTCCCGGTACCCGGGCTGTCGTCAACTCACACGTGTGTGATCGAAAACGTCCGAGAAATTGCGGCTTTTGCCCCATCTGTCGGAAAAGTTCGAAGGATTGCCGGGAACCCCCTCCCCAGCCGACCGCGTCATGGTCTGCTCGTTGGCGGAGAGGAGACCACAGTGCGTACCGTTCTTGTGTGCGTTCGGACACCACTCGCGGCCCAGCACCTTACTTCTGCTGCCGCGCGGCTGGGGTTGTCCGCGATCGTTCGTACCGCCGTCTCTGATCCCGAGGTGATGCTGCGGCTGGCCGAGCGACCGGCCGACGTGGTCCTGGCCGACACGGCCCTCACCCGGCCGGACAGCGCCGGCTTCGTCCGTCGGGTGTTGGCGCGTGCGCCGCAGGCAGCGGTGCTGCTGCTCGGCACCGAGGAGTCCGAGGCCGCGGCTGCCACCATCAGCGCCGGCGCCCGGGGGCTCATCCAGAATGTCGACCATGACCTGACCAGCGCGGTGGCGAAGGCGCTACTGCTGCTCACCGCCCCCGGTCGAGCCTCCCGGCAGCGGATCACCGATCCGGCCCGCGACGCGGCGGCGGTGGGTGGCTCCGGCCGCTCCGGGCCGTCGCCGCGTGGTTCCGGTGAGCCCGGCTGGGCGGCCACGGCCGCCGACGGGCCAGCCGGGGTGGCGTCGGTGCCGGTGCAGCGGGGCGACGACGAGGCGGAGGCGGGGACCGGCGAGTCGCCGGCGCAGACCGAGCCGGGCCGTCCCACCCCGAACGCCCGACCCAGTCGGGCGTCGATCGGCCTCACCGAGCGTGAGCTTCAGGTGCTGCTCGGCATGGCCGAGGGCAAGAGCAACGCGGAGATCGGCCGGGAGCTGTTCGTCTCGGAGGACACCGTCAAGACGCACGCCCGCCGGTTGTTCCGCAAGCTTGGCGCCCGGGACCGGGCCCACGCGGTGGCTGCGGGCTTCCGCGCCGGTCTGGTCGCCTGACACACGCACGTCGCGCGCCTGCAGGGCACTCGGGCGCGCGGCATTGGGGTACGCCACGCGGCAGTAGGGCACCTGGGACGCGGCAGTGGGGTACGCCACCACGCGCCAGCAGGGCACGCTACGCGCCAGCAGGGCACGCTACGCGCCAGCAGGGAACCGGGGCGCGCGGCAGCAGGGCACGCCACGCGCCAGCCGAGCACCGGGGCGCGCGGCAGCAGGGCACGCGGCAGGGGGGAACCCGCCGTCCGGCGGCGTTACTTGGTGGCGGTCGGGGCGCCCGGCTCGTCCTCGGTGCCCTCGGACAGGGTGTCGTGCACCCCGTCCGCGTACCCCCGGGCGTAGTCCCAGGTCACGTAATGATCCGGGTCCGGGTCGTAGGCGGGTTCGTGAACCCGGGGCCGGCCCGAGTTGAGCAGGTGCCGCAGGTTGCCGCGGAGCAGGTCCCAGTCGAAGTAGTGCGGCTCGCGACAGTCCTCGCATTCGATCACCAGCCCGCGAACCCCGATCGGGGCCAGCAGAGCCTGGTAGATCTCCAGGTCAGCGAGGTCTTCCAGCACATCCTGCCGCTCGACGTCGGTCAGCGGATCCGGCGTCGCGTCATCGCCCGGGTCATCCAGACCCGCTGTCGGATCGGCCGGGTCGCCATTGAACGGGTCGATGGGCTCGTCGTGCACCCCCTCACCGTAGACCCAACGCGGCGCGAACGTCCGCCCCCCGGCCTGCGCGCGGCCCGGCCTGCCACGGACGGGGCGCCCAGCTCACTGGGTACGATGAGGCGACGTGCCGGCATCGTGGCGCGCTCCGGTGCCCGCCCGCGCCACCTCGCTGAAGCCCATCCGAGCAGCTCAGGGGAGCAATCGTGGAAAATTCGCCCAGCACCGATCTTCCGGCCGGCGGCGAGCACGCCGACCTGGGCGGCCACCTGCCCGAGCTGCCGGCCGGCTCCGCCCGGGTGGTTCCGCTCGGCCTCACCTTCGACGACGTGCTGCTCCAGCCGGGCGAGTCGGACGTGGTGCCCAGCCGGGTCAACACCCGGACGAAGCTCACCCGCAACATCGAGTTGTCCATTCCGCTGCTGTCCAGCGCTATGGACACTGTGACCGAGGCCCGGATGGCGATCGCCATGGCCCGCCAGGGCGGCATCGGCGTGCTGCACCGCAACCTCTCCCTGGAGGACCAGGCCCTCCAGGTCGACCTGGTGAAGCGCTCCGAGTCCGGCATGATCACCAACCCGGTGACCGCCAGCCCGGACGACACGCTGCGCGAGGTCGACGAGCTGTGCGGGCGTTACCGCATCTCCGGTGTTCCAGTGGTGGACGGCGACGGCCAGCTGGTCGGCATCGTCACCAACCGGGACATGCGTTTCGTCTCCGAGCCGAACACCCCGGTTCGGGAGATCATGACCCACACCCCGCTGGTCACCGCGCGGGTCGGGGTGAGCAAGGACGACGCTCTGGCGCTGCTGCGTCAGCACAAGGTCGAGAAGCTGCCGATCGTCGACGACTCGGGCCGGCTGCGTGGCCTGATCACCGTGAAGGACTTCACCAAGAGCGAGCAGTACCCGGACGCCAGCAAGGACGACGCCGGCCGGCTGCGGGTCGCCGCCGCCATCGGTGTGGGCGAGGACGCGTATAAGCGGGCCCGTGCCCTGGTCGACGCGGGCGTCGACGTGCTGATCGTGGACACCGCGCACGGTCACCAGCGGGCCGTGCTGGACATGGTCCGCCGGCTCAAGGCCGACGTGACCGTCGACATCATGGGCGGCAACGTGGCCACGTACGCCGGCGCCAAGGCGCTTGTCGACGCCGGCGCCGACGGCGTCAAGGTGGGCGTGGGGCCGGGCGCGATCTGCACCACCCGGATCGTCGCCGGGGTCGGCGTGCCGCAGGTGACAGCGATCATGGAGGCGGCCCGGGCCGCCCGCCCGGCCGGCGTGCCGGTGATCGGCGACGGTGGCATTCAATATTCCGGCGACATCGCCAAGGCCCTGGTGGCCGGCGCCGACACGGTGATGCTCGGCAGCCTGCTGGCCGGTTGCGAGGAGAGCCCCGGCGAGCTGATCTTCGTCAACGGTAAGCAGTTCAAGACGTACCGCGGGATGGGGTCGCTCGGCGCTATGCAGTCCCGGGGTCAGGCCAAGTCGTACAGCAAGGACCGTTACTTCCAGCAGGACGTGCTCAGCGACGACAAGCTGGTCCCCGAGGGCGTGGAGGGTCAGGTGCCCTACCGGGGGCCGCTGTCCCGGGTCGCCCACCAGCTGGTCGGCGGGCTGCGGCTGGCCATGGGGTACGCCGGTGCGGAGAACATCCCCGACCTGCACCGCCGGGGCCAGCTCATCCGGATCACCGCGGCTGGTCTGAAGGAGAGCCACCCGCACGACATCCAGATGACCGTCGAGGCGCCCAACTACCACACCCGCTGACCCAACACCCCCAACCACCTGGAGTCCCCCATGCGTGACGTGGTCGAGATCGGGCTGGGCAAGACCGCGCAGCGCGGCTACCACCTGGACGACATCGCCATCGTGCCGAGCCGCCGTACCCGGGACGTCGACGACGTCTCGACGTCGTGGCAGCTCGACGCGTACCCGTTCGGCATTCCGTGCGTCGGCCACCCCTCCGACGCCACCATGAGCCCGGCCTCGGCGGTGCGGCTCGGCGAGCTCGGCGGCCTCGGCGTGCTCAACGTCGAGGGGCTCTGGACCCGCTACGAGAACCCGACCAAGGTGCTGGACGAGCTGGCCGGCCTCGACGAGGAGGCCCGCGCCACCAAGCGGCTCCAGGAGGTGTACGCCGAGCCGATCCGTCCGGACCTGATCGCGGAGCGGGTCCGCGAGCTGCGCGCCGGTGGCGGCACTGTGGCGGTGCGGGTCTCCCCGCAGCACACCCTCGCGCTGGCGCCGGTGATCCTGGACGCCGGGGTGGACATCCTGGTCATCCAGGGCACCATCGTCTCGGCCGAGCACGTGTCGACCACCGACGAGCCGCTGAACCTCAAGGAGTTCATCGCCGACCTCGACCTGCCGGTGATCGTCGGCGGCTGCACCGACTACAAGACGGCGCTGCACCTGATGCGTACCGGCGCGGCCGGCGTGATCGTGGGTATCGGTGGCGACGAGTGGTCGACCACCGAGTCGGTGCTGGGCATCCGGGTGCCGATGGCCACCGCGATCGCCGACGCCGCAGCGGCCCGCCGTGACTACCTGGACGAGACCGGCGGCCGGTACGTGCACCTGATCGCCGACGGTGACATCCAGACCTCGGGCGACATCGCCAAGGCGCTCGGCTGCGGCGCGGACGCGGTGATGCTCGGTGAGCCGCTGTCGCTCTGCGACGAGGCCCCCGCCGGCGGCGCGTGGTGGCACTCGGCGGCGAGTCACCCGTCGTTGCCCCGGGGTGCCTTCGAGGTCTCCGGTGAGCCGCTCGGGTCGATGGAGCAGCTCCTCTTCGGGCCGGCGGACGAGGCCGACGGCCAGCTCAACCTGTTCGGTGGGCTGCGTCGGGCGATGGCCAAGTGCGGTTACCGTGACCTGAAGGAGTTCCAGAAGGTCGGTCTGGTCCTCGACCGCTGACCGATCCGTCAGACGCCCGAAGGCCGGCCCTGCAGCAGACGGGGCCGGCCTTCGTCGCGTTCAGCGCGGAGTCACTTCTCCACGTAGATGGTCAGGTCGGACATGTTCTGGTAGCTGGTCGCCGCGAAGTCGAGCGACTGGCCCTTGTTGTCCGCACCGCCGGGGGCGGTGTCCATCTCCCAGTTGGCGTGGTGGAAGTTGCGCTCGCCGATGGTCTGGAAGAACTGCTGGAAGTTGAGGTCGCCGTCGCCCAGCGGGGTCATCTGGTACCCGTTGGGCACGCTGGTGTCCCGGTCGCCGTCCTTGGCGTGGAAGAGCGGGAACCGGGTGGTCCGGTCGGCCACGGTGAGGATCGGGTCGAACAGGTCGGTCACCTCCTGGCCGGCCGGGTTGACGTACTTCTGGTGCTTGTAACGGGCCACGTAGGCCCAGTAGATGTCCAGTTCGAAGAAGACGTACCGCGGGTCGGTGATCTCGAAGAAGTACTCCAGTCGGCGGATGCCGGAGGACCGGGTCTGCCGGCCCTGCGCGTCGCGCGGGCCCCGGTCGATGAGGAAGTTGTACGCGGCGTCGTGGTTGTGCGTGTAGAGCCGCATGCCCCGGGCCTTGGCCTGCCGGCCCAACTCGTTCCAGATGTCCGCGGCGGCGTCCCACTCGGCCTTGTACGCGCTACTCGTCGGGTCGCTGCCGGTGCCGATGTTCTTCATGCCGAGTTCCTCGGCGATGTCCAGCTGTTGCTGGAAGGTGGCCGGCTGGATGGAGGCGTGGGTGCCGTTGGCCACCAGACCGTTGTCGTCGAGGATCTTGCGGATCTCGGCGGGGGTGATCTGCCGGCCCAGGATCTCGGTGCTCTGGGTGTAGCCGGCGAACTCGATCTCCTTGTAACCGATCTCGGCGAGTCGGGCGAGGACGCGCTCGAAGCCGTACGGCACGCCGCTGTCGTCGGGCGCGGCGGTGATCCGGTCGCGGACGCTGTAGAGGATGATGCCGCGGTTCCTGGCCGGGATCAGTGGCTCCACCCGCAGCTTGCTCGCGTTGCCGGGGTTGGCGAGCGCGGGGGTGCCGGTGGCGAGGACGGGTAGGCCGGCCGCGCCGATGGCGGCGGCGGCGCCTGCGGAGGCGGCGAGCAGGGATCGGCGGCTGAGCCGGCCGGTGGGGGTGGCGTCGGGGGCGGTGTGGTCTGGCATGGTTCCACCTTTCGCGACGGTGGTCGGAGATCGACACTAACGTCGGTCTAAGTCGAAAGAAAGGTTCGATCGATGGCAGCTTTTGTTCGATTCGACGAAAGTTACTGATGATCGTCGATACCGGCCGCACGGCCCGCGATGCTGACTACGCTCGTGCTGACGCAACGCAGATGAAGGGCCGCAACGCCCGCAGAAGGCCGCAACGCCGCAGGAGGCCGGGTGCCGCAGGAGGGGTGGGCATGGTCCTGACCGGACGGAGACTGCGCCTCGCCGCGCTGACCTGCGCGATCGGGCTGGCCGCCACCGGTTGCACCGGCGACGACAGCGACGGCTTCCGGCCCGGTGCCGCCGACGTCGGCGACCCGTACGTGCCGGGGCACGGCAACGGCGGGTACGACGTCGGGCACTACGGCCTCGACGTCCGCTACGACCCGTCGACCGACCGGCTGACCGGTCGAGCCATCATCGCGGCCACCACCACGCAGGATCTGTCCCGGTTCAACCTGGACCTTGTCGGCCTGGAGGTCCGCGCGGTCAGAGTGGATGACGCGGCCGCCGAGCATCGGCGCGGCGACGGCGAGTTGGTGGTGACGCCCCGCGACGGGGTGCCGCGCGGCCGGCAGTTCACTGTGACCGTCGAGTACGCGGGCGTTCCCACGGCCGTCGACGACGGGGCGTTGGGCAGCGGCGGCTTCCTGCACACCGCCGACGGCGCGGTGGCGCTCGGCCAACCCGACTCGGCCGCCACCTGGTTCCCGGTCAACGACCACCCGTCGGACAAGGCCACCTACGACCTGGCGGTGACCGTCCCGGACGGCCTGGCCGCGCTGAGCAACGGCGTACCCGGGCCGAAGAGCAGCGCCGACGGCTGGACCACCTGGCGTTGGTCGGAGCGCGCGCCGATGGCCAGTTACCTGAGCACGCTCGTGATCGGTGACTACCGGGTGGTGACCGGCACGCACGCCGGCCGGCCGATGGTCACGGCGGTGGCCGCGAGCCTGCCGGCGACCGGCGGCGCGGCGGCCTCGCTGGCCCGCACCGGCGCGATCGTCGACTTCCTGACCAGCCGCTTCGGCCCGTACCCGTTCGACTCGTACGGGGGGATCGTGATCGCCGACGACCGGATCGGGTACGCGCTGGAGACCCAGTCCCGTCCGGTCTACGGGCCTGGCTTCTTCGCTGACGACCGGCCGAACCCGAGCGTCGTCGCGCACGAACTGGCGCACCAGTGGTTCGGCGACAGCGTGTCGCTGACCAGGTGGAGCGACATCTGGCTCAACGAGGGCTTCGCCAGCTACGCCGAGTGGTTGTGGGAGGAGCACGACGGCGGCCGGACCGCCCAGCGCAACTTCGAGATCCAGTACGCGGCAACCGACTGGACGCAGCCGTCGGTCGAGCCGGGCCGGGAGCAGATGTTCGGCTCGGCGGTCTACAAGCGCGGGGCGCTGGCCGTGCACGCGTTGCGCCGGACCGTCGCTGACGACCTCTTCTTCCGCATCCTGCGCACCTGGACCAGCGAGCGGGCGGCGGGCAACGCGACCACCGCGGACCTCGTCGCGCTGGCCGAGCGGGTCGCCGGGCGGCAACTGCGTCCGTTCTTCGACGCCTGGTTGGTGGGTGGGTCGGCCCCCACACTGCCGTGACCCGGCCCCGCTGCCCGGTCGATATGCTGCCGCCTGCGAACGGCGGGTAGGCGCCCGTTCGCGCGGGACGGCAAAGGCCGTGACCGGCCACCGTGCGGGAAGGGTGTGGGATGCGCGGGACGCGGCACAGACGACTGCGAGTGGCTGCCGGCCTGCTGGTGACCGGTGCGCTCACACTGTCTGGATGCGACTCGGCGGGCCCGGAGACGGCCCCACCACCGAGCGCGTCCCCCACGCCGGCGCGGACGTTCACAGCGGGCGCCGACGGGGTCGGTGACGCCTACTTCCCGACCTACGGCAACGGCGGCTACGACGTCGGCCGGTACACGGTGAAGGTGCGCTACGACCCGGCCAAGGACCAGTTGACGGGTACGACCACAGTGCGGGCCACCGCGACAGCCGACCTGTCGACGTTCAACCTCGACCTGGCCGGTCTGACCGTCAGCGCGGTCACGGTGGACGGCGTACCGGCGGCCCACAGCCGCAAGCGGAACGAGTTGGTGATCAAGCCGGCTTCCGGCCTCATCAACGGCAACGGGTTCGTCGCCGAGATCACCTACGCGGGCAAGCCGAAGCCGCTGAAGAACGAGGCGCTCGGTGATGGCGGCTTCCTGCACACCGCCGACGGTGCCATCGCGTTGGGTCAGCCCGAGTCGGCCAGCACCTGGTTCCCGGTCAACGACCACCCGTCGGACAAGGCTGCCTACGACTTCGAGGTCACCGTTCCGGACGGCCTGACCGCGATCAGCAACGGCGTTCCCGGCGGGAAGACCAGCACTGGCGGTTGGACCACCTGGAAGTGGTCGGAGAAGTCGCCGATGGCCAGCTATCTGAGCACGCTGGTGATCGGCAAGTTCCGGATCACCACCGGCGAGCACAAGGGCCGCCCGGTCTACAACGCGGTCACCACCACCGAGGCCAAGGGCAACGCGGACGCGTCGATCGCGCAGACCGTCGCGGTGGCCGACTACCTGGAGAGTGTGTTCGGGCCGTACCCGTTCGACGCGTACGGCGGGGTGGTGATCTCCGACAGCCGGATCTCCTACGCCCTGGAGACGCAGAGCCGACCGGTGTACGCGGCGAGCTTCTTCAGGCAGGGCGAGAACACCGAGGTCGTCGCGCACGAGCTGGCCCACCAGTGGTTCGGCGACAGCGTCGCGTTGGCCAGGTGGGAGGACATCTGGCTCAACGAGGGTTTCGCGACGTACGCGGAGTGGCTCTGGGCCGAGCACACCAGGGCGTACACCGCCAAGGAGGCGTTCGACAGCCGGTACGCCAGCATGTCCGCGCAGGTGTGGCAGACGCCGCCGGGCAAGCCGGGCGTGGAGAAGCTGTTCAGCGAGTCGGTCTACCAGCGCGGCGGGATGACACTGCACGCCCTGCGGGTGGCCGTCGGCGACAAGGCGTTCTTCGAGATCGTCAAGACCTGGGCGGCGGAGAAGCGCGACGGCACCGCCACCACTGCCGAGTTCGTGGCAGTGGCCGAGCGGATCTCCGGCAAGCAGCTCGACGCGATCTTCGACGCCTGGCTCTACGGCACCAAGAAGCCGGCCCTGCCCAAGCGGCTCTGAGTGGCTGTCAGTTCTTGACGACCAGTTTGGGGTGGGCGGCCAGGTAGGCGTCGGCGCGGCCGGCGCGGAGTTCGGTGAGGAACTTGCGGCCCTCGGTGGTCAGCTGTTCACCCCGGTAGGCGCTGCCCTTGCCGACGCCGGAACCGGGCAGCCCGACCAGCGTGAAACGGTTCTCCGGCAGGCCACTGAGGGCGTACGCGATGTCCACGATCCGGCGCCCGCCCACGTAGACAAGCGTGTCGCCGAGCGCGGAGACCACCTGGTCGACGCGCTCGGGTTGCTTGGCCAGGCCCTCGTCGAGGATCTTGCGGGTCATCGCCCGGATCAGCTGCTGCTGGTGGCGCTGCCGCGCGTAGTCACCGCCGGTGATGTAGCGCTGCCGCGAGTAGTCCAGCGCCTGCCAGCCGTTGAGGTGCTGCTCGCCCTTCTCGTAGACCTGCTGCGGCCCCTTGTAGCCGCCCGGCGCGCTCTCCCGGTACTTGCCGTCCGGTCGGCGGTGCAGCGACTCGACCCGCTGGTCGACGTAGATGTCCACCCCACCCAGGGCGTCGACCAGCCGATCGAACCCGTTGAAGGTCAGCACCGCACCCGCGTCGATGCGCAGCCCGGTGTAACCGCTGACAGTGCTGCGCAGCAGCTCGTACCCCTGGGCGGTGCTGGGTTGTTTGGGTTTGCCCGGCACCCGGCTGCCGAAGCTCATCGCGTGCGTGAGTTTGGTCTTGCCGCCCTTGTAGCCGGCCTTCGGGAACGCCGGGATGTCCACCACCAGGTCGCGGGGGAGCGAGAAGAGGTACGCCCGATCTAGCCCCTTGGGTACGTGCAGCACCAGCACGGCGTCCGAGTGCGGCTCCCACCCGGGCACGCTGACCCGGGTGTCCACACCGACCAGCAGAAGGTTGAGCGGGCCGGTGATGTCCGCGCCCGGCGGTGGGCCGCTGGGGCTCGGGGTCGGCGTGCCGACCGGCGACGGGGTCGGTGAGCCGGCCACTGGACCACCGCCCGGCTTGTTGTCGCCGGTCCGCCGGGTGATCACCACGGTGCCGGCCGCGATCAGCGCGACGACGGCGAGGGCCGCCAACCCCAGCAGCAGCCACCGTCGGCGCGGCGCCATCGACCCGAGAACCATGTTGGATTCCTCCCACCCGTCTGGTGAACAACGCTCCGACGGGTGCTCCGGGTTGCGGCCGGAAGACGCCGGGTCGGTCGGCCGGAGCATGATCGCGCGAAAAGTGCCGCTGGCGCGAGCGCTACTCGCGAGTAATGATGCGTCCATGCGGTACGACGTGGTCGTCATCGGGTCCGGCTTCGGTGGCAGCGTCACCGCGCTCCGACTGGCCGAGAAGGGCTACTCGGTAGCGGTGCTGGAAGCCGGCCGCCGCTTCGCCGACGACGAGTTCCCGCAGACGTCCTGGCGGGTCCGCCGGTTCCTCTGGGCACCGAAGCTGGGCTGCTACGGCATCCAACGGCTCACCCTGCTCCGCCCGGCCGACAGGCGATCCGGCGGCGGAGTGCTGGTGCTCTCCGGCGCCGGGGTGGGCGGCGGTTCGCTGGTCTACGCGAACACCCTCTACGAACCCCTGCCGGCCTTCTACAGCGACCCGCAGTGGCGGGACATCACCGACTGGCGCGACGAGTTGGCCCACCACTACGACCAGGCGAAACGAATGCTCGGCGTCACCACGTACCCGGTGCACACCGGCGCGGACCGCGCCATGCGCGCGGTGGCCGAGCGGATGGGGGTGGGGCACACCTTCCACGCCACCCCGGTGGGCGTGCACATCGGCAGGCCCGGCCAGCGGGTCGCCGACCCGTACTTCGGAGGTGCCGGCCCGGAACGCACCGGCTGCCTGCACTGCGGCTCGTGCATGACCGGCTGCCGGCACGGTGCGAAGAACACGCTGGTGAAGAACTACCTCTGGCTCGCCGAACGGCTCGGGGTCACGGTCCGTCAGTTGACCACTGTGACGGCCGTCCGGCCCGCCGACGACGGTGGGTACGAGGTGCACACCGAACGCACCGGCGCCTGGCTGCGCAAGGGGCGGCAGGTCATCCACGCCGACCAGGTGGTCTTCGCCGCCGGGGCGCTCGGCACCCAGCGGCTGCTGCACGGAATGCGGGCCGACGGTGCGCTACCCGGGCTCTCGCCGCGCCTCGGCGAGCTGACCCGGACGAACTCGGAAGCCATCCTCGGTGCCTCGGTGCCACGCCAGCGGGCCCGGTCCGAGCGGTTGGACTACACCGAGGGGGTGGCCATCACCAGCTCGTTCCACCCCGACCCGCAGACACACATCGAGCCGGTCCGCTACGGGCGGGGCTCCAACGCGATGGGGCTGCTCCAGTCGCTGCTTGTCGACGGCGGCCCGCACCGGATACGCCGTTGGCTGGGCAGCATCGTGCGGCAGCCCCGGTTGGCCGCGCGGATGCTGTCGGTACGCGGCTGGTCGGAACGGACGGTGATCGCCCTGGTCATGCAGTCAGTGGACAACTCGCTGACCACCCGGTGGCGGCGTGGCCCGCTCGGCCGCAGGTTGGTCACCGGCCCGGGTCACGGCACCCCCAGCCCCACCTGGATCCCGGCCGGCAACACCGCCGCCCGAATGCTCGCCGACGAGATCGGCGGCACCCCCGGCGGCTCACTCACCGAACCCTTCGACATCCCGATGACAGCGCACATCCTGGGCGGGGCGGTCATCGGCGCCACCCCGGCCGACGGGGTGATCGACGCCTGGCACCGGGTGTACGGGCACCTCGGGCTGCACGTGGTCGACGGCGCGGCCGTCTCGGCCAACCTGGGCGTGAACCCGTCCCTGACGATCACCGCGCAGGCGGAACGAGCGATGTCCTTCTGGCCCAACAAGGGCGACAAGGACCCCCGCCCGGCGCTCGGCTCCCCGTACCGCCGTCTGCCCGCCGTACCCCCAAGAAGCCCGGCCGTCCCGGCGGACGCCCCGGGCGCGCTGCGGCCCTGACCCCCGGCGATCTTGCAGTTTCGGTCGTCGTCTTGTGGCTTATGCGTCTTTTGTCGGGACGGAAAGTGCAAGATCGCGGGGAGAGTGGATTGTCGGCGAGCCGGTGCCGGGAAGGGCCGTGACTGTCGGTAGGCTTCGTGCACATGAGCCTGCCTCGCCCCGTCCTCGTGGTGGACTTCGGAGCCCAGTACGCCCAGCTCATCGCCCGCCGGGTCCGTGAGGCGAAGGTCTACTCCGAGATCGTGCCGCACTCGATGCCGATCGCCGAGATGCTGGCGAAGAACCCCGCCGCGATCATCCTCTCCGGTGGCCCGGCCAGCGTCTACGCGCCGGACGCGCCGCAGATCGACGCGGGCGTGTTCAATGCCGACGTGCCGGTCTTCGGCATCTGCTACGGCTTCCAGGCGATGGCCCAGGCGCTCGGCGGCACTGTCACCAGGACCGGCAACCGTGAGTACGGCGGCACTCCGCTGCGTCCACGCCTCCTCGACCCGGGTGTGCTGCTGCGTGACCTGCCGGCGGACCTGCCGGTCTGGATGAGCCACGGCGACTGCGTCACCGAGGCGCCCGAGGGCTTCACAGTGACCGCCGAGTCGGCGGGTGCGCCGGTCGCCGCCTTCGAGGACCTGGCCGGCCGCCGGGCCGGCGTGCAGTTCCACCCGGAGGTCGGGCACACCGCGCACGGCCAGGAGATGCTGACCCGCTTCCTCTACGACATCGCCGGCATCGAGCCGACCTGGACGCCCGAGAACATCATCGACGAGCAGGTCGCCCGGATCCGCGCTCAGATCGGCGACAAGGAGGTCATCTGCGGCCTCTCCGGCGGGGTGGACTCGGCGGTCGCCGCGGCGCTCGTGCACAAGGCCGTCGGTGACCAGCTCACCTGCGTCTTCGTCGATCACGGCCTGCTGCGCGCCGGCGAGGCCGAGCAGGTGGAGAAGGACTACGTCAGCGCCACCGGCATCAAGCTGAAGGTGGTCGACGCCACCGACCGGTTCCTCGGCGCGCTCGCCGGGGTGACCGACCCGGAGCAGAAGCGCAAGATCATTGGTCGGGAGTTCATCAGGGTCTTCGAGGCCGCGGCCCGCGAGATCGCCGCGCACGGCGACGTCGAGTTCCTCGTCCAGGGCACCCTCTACCCCGATGTGGTGGAGTCCGGCGGCGGCACCGGCACCGCCAACATCAAGAGCCACCACAATGTCGGCGGCCTTCCGGAAGACCTGAAGTTCGCGCTGGTCGAGCCGCTGCGCACCCTGTTCAAGGACGAGGTTCGGACTCTCGGCCTGCAACTGGGCCTGCCCGAGGCGATGGTCTGGCGGCACCCGTTCCCCGGCCCCGGTCTGGCCATCCGGATCATCGGCGCTGTCGACCAGGAGCGCCTCGACCTGCTCCGCCAGGCCGACCTGATCGCCCGCGAGGAGCTGACGGCCGCCGGCCTCGACCGAGGCGTCTGGCAGTTCCCGGTAGTGCTGCTCGCCGACGTGCGCAGCGTCGGCGTCCAGGGAGACGGGCGCAGCTACGGGCACCCCGTGGTGCTGCGCCCGGTCTCCAGCGAGGACGCGATGACCGCCGACTGGTCCCGGCTGCCCTACGACGTCGTGGCCCGGATCTCCACCCGGATCACCAACGAGGTCGCCGAGGTCAACCGGGTGGTCCTGGACGTCACCAGCAAGCCGCCGGGCACCATCGAGTGGGAGTGAGCGCCGCTCAGGCCGCCGGCGGCGGGCTGGACGGGGTCGTCGGCGGGTAGGACGGCGTCGGGCCGTACCCCTGCGGTGGCCCGCCGGGCGCGGGCCCGGCGGTGGGCGGCGGGCCGTTCTGCGGCGCGACGCCCGCGGTGTGCGGCCAGGCCGGCGCGCCGGTGGGCTCCTCCGGCATCAGGAACCACATGATCGGGTACGCGAACAGCGCGAGCCCGCCGGTGAGCAGGCCGGTGACCGCGAAGATCACGCGGACCAGTGTCGGATCGACGGCGAAGTAGCGGCCGACGCCGCTGGCGACCCCGGCGACCATGCGGTCGGTGGTGGGTCGCCGAAGCTGCTTGTACGGGGCACGGGGAGCGGTGGTCGATGTCATACCCCCACGGTCCGCGCTGGCGCCCGGTCCGCCCTCGGTGACCGCCCGGATCCTTACCCTGACCAATCCCTGACCGGTGCCAGATAGTCAGGAATCCGACTCTTTTCCGTTCCGGTAACCCGGCCCGGGGAGAATTTGCTTCCGTGACCACCTTGCTCAAGCCGCTCCGCAGGATCGCGGCATACGCAGTTTGTGCTGATTCAAGCGGCCGAGTCTTGCTGGTCCGCGCATCGGAGCGCTCCGGCACCCCCGGCGCGTGGTCGCTGCCCGGCGGGGCTGTCGACCACGGCGAGGACCCGAACCACACAGTCGTCCGCGAGACCGCCGCCGAAACCGGCCTCTCCGTCGCCGTCTCCGGCCTCGCCGACGTGCTCGCCGACATGCGGGCACTCCCCGACCGCGGCATCACCATCCACACCGACCGGCTGATCTACCGGGTGGCAGTGCGTGGTGGCACCCTCGCCGACCGGGTCGGCGAGCGCCCCACCGACCTGGCCCGGTGGTACACCCTCGACGAGGCGCGCGAGCTGCCGCTGCGCTCGTTCACCGCACGCGCCCTCGGGCTGCCCCCCTCCTCGGCCGACGTGGTGCCCGACGAGGCACCCGAGTTCCCCTCCTTCTACGCCGTGCCCGGCCCCGACGGGCTGCACCGGGCCCAGCGCTTCGCCGCGTACGCGGTCTGCACCGACCCCGCCGGCCGAGTGCTGCTCACCCGCATCTCCGACGGCTACCCCGGCGCTGGCTGCTGGCACCTGCCCGGCGGCGGCACCGACTACGGCGAACAGCCCGGCGCGGCACTCATCCGAGAGCTGATCGAAGAAACCGGCCAGGCCGGCCGCCTCGTCGAGCTGCTCGGCGTCGCCAGCCACCGCGACGCCGCCTCACTCGGCCCCGAGGGCTACCCGATCGACTGGCACGGCGTACGCGCCTTCTACCGGGTCGTCGTCGACCAGCCCAACCCACTGACAGTGGCCGACGTGGGCGGCTCCACCTGCGAGGCCCGCTGGTTCGGCCGCGAAGAGCTGGGCGCCCTCCCCACCGACCGCCTCACCGAGGTGACCGCCGAAGCAGTCCAAGCCGCCCAACTCACCTGACCCCCGACCGGTCCCCGAGGCGCCAGCGCCGTGCCGCGCCCTCGGGTCTCGGGTCTCGGGTCTCGCGCCTCGGGTCTCGGGTCTCGCGCCGTCGGGCGTCGCGCCGTCGCGCCTCGGGCCTCGGGCCTCGGGCCTCGGGCCTCGGGCCTCGGGCCTCGGGCCTCGGCCGTGGATACCGGGGGGGTGATGGTGTGGGGCGTGCCGGCGGTCTGCCAGGTCCTCCTAGCCAACGGCGAGCAGTCGCAGGCGCTCCGACTCGCTGCTCGAACTCGACCGTCGCGGCCTCTCGGGCGAGCAGCTCCAGGAACTCCACCGGCGAAGACATGGTCGACATTGTGCTCAGC